>JASHPC010000204.1 GCA_030038335.1 Vulcanimicrobiota bacterium | reverse complement strand
ATGGTTTCTCGAGGAGCTATTGTCGGATACGGGCGTGACGCGCGCCGAGATCATCGAGCGTGCGCGACCGGCGCTTTCGCTCAGTCTCTCGACCTCGATCGTCGACGACCTCGCGGACGGCGACGAGCCGATCGTTCCCGCGTATCTCGCCTTTCTTTACGTCCTGCTCGGTGAGGAGATCTTCGCACCACAGCGTAGGGACGCGCGCTCTGCGGCAAAGCTCTACCGTGCGCTTGAAGAGTGTTTAGACGCCGGTCAGGGCGCCGGCGACGATGCGACGCGGCGGCGCGGAAATCGCATCGGTGCGTTTTACGCGATGATTGCCTCTCGCGTCCTCGACGGGATGTGGCCGCCGGAGCGTGCGCAGGTTGCGATCGAGGCGATCGAAACGTTCGGCGAGTTGTGCGCGCACATCGACGATTGGATGGACGCCGAACGTGACTGTTCGCGCGGGATAGAGAGTAACGTCGTCATCGCGATGCTGCAGACGTCGATCGCGCCTCGTGCGCCCGTCGTCACTGACATCTCGCTCAACCGCGCCTGGCTTCGCAGAGAGCTCGGAGTGTTGTTGACGAAGCGCATCGCGCGGATCGCCGTAACGCTGGAACCGCTAGACGCTGGCCGTCTCGTGAATTCGCTCAGTCGCGTCGCGGAGCGGCTGCCTATGACACTCGACGCGCTACACTTCCACTCCGAGACGTCCCTGCGCAGCGTGTAGCGCGCCAATCGGACGCGCAGGCACGCCGCCAACGAGCGCCCCAGGTTCGACGTCATCTACGACGACGGCTCCCGCCGCCACAACCGCATTCGCGCCGATGTGGACTCCTGCTACGATGACTGCGCCCGAATAGATTAAGACGTCATCGTCAATCGTCACGGGCGCCGTGTCCACGATGAGCGGCTCCTTCGTTCCACGCATAGGGGGGCGCCCTTGTTGACTCGTCACGTGAACGTGCGCGCCGAGATGCACGTTGTCGCCGATCGTAATTCCTCCGCCGCCCCAGAGGACGCTGTACGGCCCTATTTCTACGCCGTTGCCGAGATGAATGAATCCTCGACCGCGATTGACCGTGCTGCAACTCAAGTAGGCACGGTGATCGATGAAAACACCCTTGCCGGCGCGCATCCGCTCGGCACCACGCACGATAACGCCGCTTGCAAACGTGACCTGCGGCAAGTGCGCGCGTTGCTCTTCATCTGCAACGGCGCAACGTAACGCTGCGCCGATCGCTCGCGCGAATAACGCTAGCCGCACGACGGGCGAACGCTTCATCGTATCAAGCATTCCCCCGTCCGCGTCTTTTACTATGGGCCAAGGGTCCCAAAGTGCGCCACGCATTAGCCCCCGATGCTGTTCCCATGCTGCATCTTCGCAACGGATTGCCTCTCCCGGTACGATGGGCGCGGTTATGCAGGACACTTCCCGCGGGCTGCACCTTAGCAACCGTGGCATCAGGACCGAACTCCGGTTCGGGCTGCTCGTCGCGGATTTCGGGCTGTTCGTCGCTGCGGTCGTGGGAGCTGCCGCCGTCTCCGACGTGCACTCCGCGGGCATCTTGCAGCTTGCCATCGTGACCTGCATTTTCTTTGTCTGCGGCGCTTACGTTCAGTTCCGTTATGAAAGCGCTCGCACGTTCGATTTTCACGACGTGCTCCGCTTGCTCGCGGGCGCCGTCTCCGGAACGGCTCTCGCATATATGTTCGTCTGGCTCGTTCCATCGCCGCTCTACCATTCGTCCGGTCGCCTTGTTGCCGTTGCGGCAATGATTGCCTTTGTTTTGCGTATGCTCGTTCGCATCGCGCTCGTCGTGTTGCGTACGTGGATCATGAGCAGACGCCCGAACGCGCAGCGCGTCGCCATCGTAGGCGTTGGTATCCACGCTTCATCCCTCGTGCGCGCGATCGCAGAGGATCGCGACTTGCCGATGCGGGTGCTCGGCTGCATCGACGACGGCACGACCGTCAAACGCGTCGACGGCGTGCGCATTTTGGGGACCGTCGACGACTTGCCTCAGCTCGTTTCGACGCTACGCATCGACTCGGTCATCGTCGCTGTACCGGCAGCGTCACTGCAGTTCATCAATCGCGTCAAGGAGTTGTGCACTACCGGCAGGGACGCAACGCAGGTTCCGACCGTCAAAGTCCTGCCCGACGCATCGGAGCTGCTGAACGAGAAGGTGACGGTGTCGCGGATCCGCGACATCAGGCTCGAGGACGTGCTCGATCGTGAACCCGTCGTCATCGATACTGCCAGCTTGCGTCCGCACATAGAAAACCAGGTCGTGCTCGTGACGGGCGCTGGTGGTTCCATAGGCGCCGAGTTATGTCGCCAGATCGTCACCTTCGGACCGGACCGATTGCTTCTCGTCGGGCACGGTGAGAACAGCCTTTTTGCAATCGATCGCGAGCTGCGTACGACGTACGGCTTCACGCGAATCAAGCTGCTGCTCGCCGACGTTGGGGACTCTTCTGCCATCCGCAGCATCTTCTCCCGATACAATCCGCGACTCGTCTTTCACGCCGCCGCGCATAAGCACGTCCCCATCGTCGAGGGTAACATCTGTGAAGCGGTTCGCAACAACGTTCTCGGCACGCGCACGGTGGCGCTCGCAGCAGCCGCGCACGGCGCTGCGAAGTTCGTCTTGCTCTCGAGCGACAAGGCGGTGAAGCCGACGAGCGTCATGGGACTCACAAAGCGCATGGCCGAGCTGCTCTGCCAGTCTTTCGCAGGCGGCAGCGCGACGGAGTTCGTGACGGTTCGCTTCGGAAACGTGCTGGGCAGTCGCGGGAGCGTCGTGCCCGTCTTCAAGCAACAAGTCGCGAGCGGCGGTCCCATCACGATCACGCATCGCGACATGATACGCTACTTCATGACGATCCCGGAGGCCGTTGCGCTCGTGCTGCAGGCAATGTCGATGGGACGCGACGGCGAGGTCTTCGTTCTCGACATGGGAGATCCGATTCGCATCGTCGATCTCGCGGAGAACATCATCCGGTTGTGTGGGCTTCGTCCGTACGACGACATCGACATCGTCGAAACGTCGGTGCGGCCCGGCGAAAAGCTCTTCGAAGAGATTCTCACGAACTCGGAAGACTTCACGCGAACGAGCCATCAACGGCTCTTCATCGCAAAGCAAGATCGCCTCGACTACGCAAAGCTCGCGGACGGCATCGCACAGCTTCAACACGCCGTCCGCGCGTCGGACTGGCGCTATGCGCTCGCGGTCATGCAGCGCTTTGTGCCGGATTACGTGGCGGATCCGCGCCTGCACGCATTCTCTACAAACGGCCATGCCACGACGAACGGCCACACATCGTCTTCGCTCATCTCCGCCTAAGGAATCCTCATCGTGCAGTTACTCGACGCTCCGTCGCGGCTCTCTTCTCTCAAAGAAAAACTCACCAATCGTACCGCCCTCATCGGCGTGATCGGCATCGGCTACGTCGGGCTTCCGCTCGCCGTCGAGAAAGCGAAGGTTGGTTTCACGGTTGTTGGATACGATC
Source organism: Vulcanimicrobiota bacterium (assembly GCA_030038335.1). Lineage (GTDB taxonomy): Bacteria > Vulcanimicrobiota > Vulcanimicrobiia > Vulcanimicrobiales > Vulcanimicrobiaceae > Tyrphobacter. The sequence continues at coordinate 27,194 of JASHPC010000204.1, read as the reverse complement.
GAAACCCTATCCGCGTCGACCAAGTGCGTGCCGGTTTGAACTACATCCGCGACGTCAAAGACCGAGACCTCGCCGCGATGGTCGAGTACGGGCGTCTGCGCGCCACGACGAACTTCGCGGACGTCGCGGACTGTGACGTCATCGTGATCTGCGTTCCAACGCCCGTCACGCCCAATCTCGACCCCGATATATCCTACATTCGCAACGCGGGCGAGCTCATCTCACAGCACGTCAGACCGGGACAACTCATCTCGTTGGAAAGCACGACGTATCCGGGCACCACGGAAGAGGTTCTTCTTCCCCTGCTCTCACGGTCGGGGCTCACGGTGGGTGAAGACTTCTTTCTGTGCTTCTCGCCCGAACGCGTCGATCCGGGAAACGCGCGGTACACGACCAAGAATACGAACAAGGTTGTCGGCGGCGTGACGTCCGCATGTCTCGAGGCCGGAAGCTGCTTCTACGAACAGACGATCGTCGACGTGCTTCGCGTCTCGTCCCCGCGCGTCGCTGAAATGACGAAAGTCTTCGAAAATACGTTTCGGGCCGTCAACATCGCGCTCGTCAACGAGATGACGATGCTTTGCAACCGGCTCGGTATCAGCATGTGGGAAGTCGTCGACGCTGCATCGACCAAGCCGTTCGGCATCATGCGATTCGAGCCGGGACCGGGCGTCGGCGGCCACTGCATTCCGCTCGATCCGTTCTACCTCGCGTGGAAAGCACGTGAATACGACTTCGCCGTGCGCTTCATCGAGCTCGCGGGCGAGGTGAATATCGGGATGCCGGCATACGTCTGTGACAAAGTCGCGCATGCGTTGAACGATCGGAAAAAGACGGTAAAAGACGCCTCCGTCCTCGTGCTTGGCGTCGCCTACAAGAGAGACGTCGACGACTGCCGCGAATCCCCCGCGCTGAAGATTCTCGACCTGCTTGCGCGCGACGGAGCGAGAATCGAGTATCACGATTCGCACGTACCGAGCTTGACGGATCATCACGGGCGACAATGGCACTCCGTACCGCTCTCGCAAGAGTCGCTCCAGTCGTACGACTGTGTCCTTATCGTGACCGATCACAGCGACGTCGATTACGAGCGCGTCGTGCGTCACGCACCGCTCGTCGTCGATTGCAGGAATGCCACGCGTAACGCGCGCGACGGCGTAGGGAACGTGGTGCTCTTGTGAGCGGCGCGAACGTTCGTCTCGGCGTCGCCGGTGCCGGCCGCTGGGGCCAGAACGTCATTCGCACGGCTGCAGAACTCGGCGTTTTGGCTGCAGTCTGCGACGGCGACGTGCGCGCGCTCGATTCGGCACGCGCCAATGGTGGTCCGGCTTCGTACCACACCGAGTTTGACCGAATGCTACGCGAGGAGCGTTTGGATGCAGTCGTCGTCGCAACGCCTGCGGCGACGCACGCGGAGCTCGCGCTCGAAGCGATGCGGCGCGGTGTAGCGGTCCTCGTTGAAAAGCCGTTTGCCTTGCGCGTCGAGGACGCCGAAGCGATGGTAGCGCGAGCTCGAAACGAAGGCGTGCTGCTCGCCGCAGGGCACCTCTTGCTCTACGATCCCGCCGTGCGTGCAATGCTCGACTCCGTCGCAAAGCGCTCGATCGGCGTCGTGCGCCACGTGCGCACGCGCAGGCTTGGTTGGGGACGGCTACGATCGCACGAGGACGTCTGGTGGAGCTTCGCGCCGCACGACGTTTCGGTCGTGCTCGCCGTAATGGGAGAGCGGCCGACCGCAGCGTGGCGGGCTGACGGCGCGTTCGTGCGCCCACATATTGCCGACGTCGCGTACGGAGGCTTTCGATTCTCGCTCTCTCGCACGGCGCACGTCGAGGTTTCGTGGATCGAACCGCGGCGCTTCGCCCAGATCGCCGTTGTCGGATCTGAGGGCGCGCTTCTGCTCGACGACGCGCGCGATGGAACGCGCACGCTCTCGTTCGTTCCGTGCGGCGATCGCCTCAACGCCGACGGTGAACCCGAGCTCTGGCGCTCCGAAGCGCGTCCGCTCGCGTTCGGCGACGAGCCCCCGCTTCGCTGCGAACTTCGCGAGTTCTGCGATGCCGTGCGCCATGGAACGCACTTGCCCTCTAATGCCGGCGAGGCTCTCGACGTCGTACGAGCGCTCGCAATGGCCGGACACCCTGTCGCTATGGAGGCGACCTCATGAACGGAACGTCCACGCTGCCGTACTTCGTGCACGAATCCTCGTACGTCGACCAGCCTGCTGACATCGGCGAAGGCACGAAGATTTGGCACTTTTCGCACGTCATGCGAGGAAGCACGATCGGACGAAACTGCACGATCGGTCAGAACGTGCTCATCGGCCCGAACGTACGCATCGGCAATGGCGTCAAGATTCAAAACAACGTCTCCGTCTACGAAGGAGTCGAGCTCGAGGACGAAGTCTTCTGTGGGCCATCGATGGTCTTCACGAACGTCGATCGCCCCCGCAGCGGCACGCCCCGCAACACCTCGGCGGACTTTCTTCATACGCGCGTTCGGCGTGGAGCAACCATCGGCGCTAACGCAACTATCGTCTGTGGAAATACCATCGGCGAGCATGCATTTGTCGGCGCGGGCTCGGTCGTGACGAAAGACGTACCCGACTTTGCCGTCGCCTACGGCAATCCCGCGCGTCTTCACGGCTACGCATGCATCTGCGGGCTCGCTCTTCATTGGGTGGGTGTTCTCGCGCACTGTGCCGGGTGCAAACGCGGCTACGCACGCGAAGATGGCCATATTAAGGAGCTCTCTTGATCCCGCTTCTCGACCTACGCCGGCAGTACGCCAGCATGAAGGCGGAGCTTGACACCGCTGTTCTCGCAGTTCTCGAAAGTGGACTCTTCATCGGCGGTCCCAATGTCACCACTTTCGAAGAAGAGCTCGCGCGCTATGTCGGCTCAACATATTCAGTTGCGCTGAACTCCGGGACCGACGGGCTCTATCTCGCGCTGCGGGCCCTCGACGTCGGCCCGGGCGACGAGGTCATCACATCGCCGTTCACGTTTGCGGCCACTGCAGAGGCGATTGCAATGTGCGGCGCTTCGCCGGTCTTCGTTGACGTGGAAGCTACAACGCTCAATATCGACGTTGCAGCTGTCGAATCCGCAATCACGCCCCATACGCGCGCTCTTCTTCCCGTACACCTGTACGGCTTGCCGGCCTCGATGGAACGTCTATCAATCGTTGCTCGAAAGCATCACCTTGCGATCATCGAGGATTGCGCACAGGCACTCGGCGCCCGCTCGGGTTGCCAACATGTCGGAACCTTGGGCACCATTGGCGCAATCTCGTTCTTCCCCTCAAAGAACCTCGGCGCATATGGCGACGGCGGCGCGGTCGTCACGAGCGATGCGTCGCTTGCGCAGCGAGTCCGGCGATTACGCGCGCATGGAGCCACGATAAAGTACTATCATGAAGAACTAGGTATCAACAGCCGACTCGACGAGATCCAAGCCGCGATCCTTCGGTGCAAACTTCCGCATCTCGATGAGTGGATTGCGCTGCGGCGCGCAGTCGCTGCGGCATATCGCCCCGAGCTGGACGACCTTCGTCCCGTGACCCTGCCGCCAAACGATCCTGAGCATACGTACCACCAATTTACGATTCGCGTGCGCGATCGCGACAGCGTCGCCCAGCGGATGCGAGCAAGCGGCGTACAGACAGCAGTCTATTACCCTGTACCGTTGCACTTACAGGAAGCTTTTGCGTCTGGGTTACGTCCCGGTGCATTGCCCAATGCCGAACGAGCCGCTCGTGACGTTCTCTCGCTGCCGATCTTTCCCGAAATTCGCGCCGAGGAGATCGCAGGCGTCGCTAGCTGCTTACGCAGCGTGTGCGCTGGCGAACTCAATGCCGCGTGCGCGTCCTAAGTATCGTCGGCGCGCGCCCTCAGTTCATCAAGGCGGCCGTTCTGAGCGAGGAGCTCCAGCGGCAAGGCATCGAGGAAGTGCTCGTGCATACTGGCCAGCACTACGATACGTCGATGTCAGACGTTTTCTTCAAAGAACTGCCGCTTCCGAGTCCGGCATACCAGCTTGCGGTCGGTTCTGCGCCACACGGTGCGCAGACGGGTCTTATGATGGAGCGACTCGAGCCTGTCCTGCTTCGCGAGTCGCCTGACTGGACGATCGTTTACGGCGACACGAACACAACGCTAGCGGGTGCTCTCGTTGCTGCTAAGATGCGCGCTAGGCTTGCCCACGTGGAAGCGGGCCTACGCTCCTTCGATCGAGCGATGCCCGAAGAGATCAACCGGATCGTCGCCGATCACGTCGCGGATCTACTCTTCGCTCCAAACGAGCGGGCTGCCGCGCAACTCGCAAGTGAAAGCCTCTCGCGTGGGACTGTCGTTACCGGCGACCTCATGATCGATCTCGCGCTGCGCGTTGCGGCTACGCTTCCGGCGCAGCCAGAGGTGCTGTCGCGCTTCGGATTGACAGCGCGCGCCTACGGCGTCGCGACGGTTCACCGGGCGGCCAATACGGACGACCAACGCCGGTTCGCGGGCATTATCGAGGGCCTGCGGCGGGCTGGCATGCCCATCCTCTTCCCCGTGCATCCACGAACGAGAGCTCTTGCTCGCGAGCACGCCGTTGGCGAGGGAGACAACATTAGAGTCTGCGAGCCGCTAGCATACGCAGAGATGCTCGCTCTCACGGCGCGCGCCGCGACGGTGTTCACGGACTCAGGAGGCTTGCAGAAAGAGGCTGTGGCGCTGCACGTGCGCTGTGTCACACTGCGCGACGAGACTGAGTGGACCGAAACGCTCGAACGTGGGTGGAACGTCCTTGCGGGAAGCGATCCCGAGGCTATCGCACGCGGAGCGAGGCGTTTGGTACCCGCTGAGGGTCCACGATCGCTCGCAGATGGCGCGGCTGCACGCATGGTCGAGGCCCTAGTCGGGCGCGCGCGCAAGTCTGAAGCAGACGATACGCCGCACGCTCGGTATGCTGCGGATTAGTGTTGTCAACCTAACACGAATGGGGCAAATGATTGTAAGAACCTAAGACTTTTAGTCTTAGGCGTGATTCACTCGCGAAAATGGGAAACGCATCCCAGACGATTCCCGAACAGGCCCAAGGGCTGTTCCTGATAAGTCTCACGACACTCCCCAGAAGGACTTTCGCAATGGTGACAACGGTCTCTCGCCCGCTCCGCGCATTTATCATCGAAGGACAGGTGCTCTTTGGGAAAGCGCTCTGTCAAGTTTTCTCCATGGAGCCAGACTTGCAAGTCGTCGGTGATGGAGACACGGTTTCGGCCGCGGCAATCGCCCAAGCACGTCCCGATCTGATTCTGCTCGATCTCGACGGAAGTCCCGTAGAGCTAGGCGAGGCCCTCGCTACCTGCAGAGCGGCCGTGCCGGAAGCCCGCATTTGCGTGCTCTCCATGCGAGCGCAACCGGAGGTCACGCAGCGTTGCCTTTCGGCTGGCGCCGACGGCTACATCATCAAGGACGTGACACCTGCCGAGCTCATCCGCGCGGTGCGCATGGTCGCCGGCGGCGACACATACGTCGACCCCCGCGTTGCAGGCGGTATGCTGCGACGCCGCATGGGAAATGGCAGACAGGACCTCAACGAGCTCTCAACGCGAGAGATGGAAGTGATACGCCTCATCGCCGAAGGGCTCTCGAACAAAGAGATCAGCGCCAGGCTCAGCCTTTCCGAAAAGACGATCAAGAACCACATCAGCCGTATCTTTTCGAAGCTCAACATGTGTGCTCGCAGCCAAGCGGCCGTACATGCCGCAAAGCTCGGTCTCATTTGACGATGTGCGCGTCCTCCTCCTGACGCAATACTACCCTCCCGAGATCGGCGGCGCGCAGACTCGCCTAGCGGCCTTCTGCGGTGAGTTGCTTCGCGCCGGCCACTGCGTCGACGTCGTCACGGCGATGCCGCACCATCTGCTTGGACGCGTCTACGATGGATATCGCCGCCGGTTCTGGATGCACGAGCGCGTTGACGGCGTGGATGTCTGGAGGACGTGGGTCTACGCGGCAACCGGCAAGGGCATCGCGCGAGCTATCAACTATCTCTCATTCACGTTTTCGAGTCTTCTCGGGGTTCTTCGCGTCAAGCGCCCCGATATGGTATTCGTCGAGTCACCACCGCTCACGCTCGGGATAAGCGGGTTACTTGCTGCGCGGATCTTTCGCGCTCCGCTCATTTTCAACGCTTCCGACTTATGGCCGGACTCCGTACGTGATCTCGGCGTGTTGCGTGAAGGACCATTGCTACGACTACTCTTCGCCTTAGAGGTCTTTCTCTACCAGCAATCCGCCGTCGTCAACGCAGTGACTGACGGTATCGCTCGCACGCTTCAACGCGACAAAGGCGTGCCGGCCGAAAAAATCGGATTTCTACCTAACGGTGTCGATCTGGAGCTATTCGCGCCTCGGCCACCTGACGATGCACTGTGCGCGGAGTTGCGGATCGGAAACAAGCCAGTACTACTCTACGCGGGAACGCACGGCATCGGCATGGGTCTCGAAAACGTGGTAGAGGCAGCGCGGCTCCTGGGGAACGACGCAGTCATCGTCTTCGTAGGGGACGGTCCTACAAAGTCCGATCTCGTTCGTCGTTCGCATGCCGCGAGACTTGAGAACGTTCGCTTCGTCGATGCGGTGCCGCTTCGTGAGATGCCGCGATTTTACTCGATCGCTACAGCGTCGGTCGTTCCACTCGTTCGAGTCGGCGTCACGCTCGGCGCCCGCCCATCAAAACTATTTCCTTCACTTGCAAGCGGCGTTCCGGTGATCTTCAGTGGCGAAGGGGAGGGCGCGAAGCTGGTCGCTGGCGCCGACGCCGGAATAGCGGTCGCACCGGAGGATTCAGGCGCGATCGCCGATGCCATGCGCGCACTCGCGTCTGACGAGCGCACGCGACGACGCCTTGCGCAAAATGCCCGAACGCTTGCGCTAAAGTTTGGCTGGCCCGCAGTTGTGGAGCGTTGGCTCGACTGGCTAGAGGACCGCCGCATCATCCCACACGACCACTCGCAGGACGCAGATTCTTTCGACGTGCCAACAATGCATACACGGCCAGTAGAGTGACGACGCCGTAGAAGGCGTCCGTTAGCGCAAACGCGTGGGACGGATAGAGTGAGAACATTGGGTCCAAAACGTGCGTGAGCGCCGGTACCGCGACTAAGAGGGTCAATGCAGAACCCTGCCGCAACGCGTACGGAAGACACCACGTGATGTACCATGGGTAGAGCACGGCACCAAGCGCGCTGAAGCTCAACACCAGTGGTCCATAATAAGCATTGCCAAAGAACGCAAGCGCTGTGGCAATGAACGCCGTGCAGGCTGCTAGCACGTGCAGAGCTAGGCCGGTGTCGTGCAATAGGCCCGTTCCGTACGTTGTCCCGACTTGGGCGTGACCAATGGAGAACAACGCGGATCCATAGCCTGCGCGAAAAGCGATCCATGAGCCGCATATGACAATGGCGGCTAAGACCGCTACATATGCGACGCGCTGCCGAACTGAACGATTGCCGGGCAAAGCGAGAAACCCTAGCAGAAAAAACGGAATCTTCATCAGGCCAGCCGCCCCGCTGCAGATCGCGCCCAGCAGTGGGTGTTGCTTTGACAAGAGTACGGCCGTAACTACGAGTACAATCGGCAAGATGTCATTGTGCGCCTCGATGATGAAGTAGAAGTAGAGACCGGGGTTTAGCAGAGTTGCCGTGGCCAGCCGCGTTCCGGCGTCGCCCACTTTGCGCAAACCGGCTGCAAGCGCGAGCAGCCACAAGAGATTTAGCAGCCTCAGTCTGACGAGGGCATTTCCGAACGTGGGTGCGCTGCCAAGCGTTACACGATCGTACTCAAGCCACAGCGGGCCATAATCGAGGGGAGGGAGGCGCTTACCCCAGTACGCGTTGATAACGTCGAATCCATTGCCGTGAAACGTGCGCGCCGGTGGAGCGTAGGCTTCCGAAAACTGCGGTAACTTCGCGTAGCCGGTATAGGCCGCAGCGTCGGCGATCGGCCCTTTGGTGACAAGAAAAGAAAGCGCAGCCATAACTGTCGCCCCTGCAATGGTCGCCCACACGGTAGCGTTGCGCAAGACGAGCGCCGCCAAGCACACCGTCTGGAAGAGCCCCGTCAGCAGCATGACGGCGCAGTGCAGCCTGTCGCCGCTAATACGATATGGAAGGCTCACGAGCCATACCTGCAGCGCGAAAAGAACGACGATTACCGCAGCTAGCGTGATCGCGAGGCCGCGAGAACCATTCTGCGAGCGCACCGGTAGCTTGTTACCCTAAACTACGAGCCGCCGCCATAGAAGGCGCCGGCTCGGCTGTTATGCTAGCGAACGAGCAAGATCGCCTGATCCGCGGGAACGGACGTCGAGTTTACGGTGAACGCCGTACTTGTCAGCGACAGTGAACCGCCGCTAAAGATATCGCCGCCGCTCAGCGTGATGACATGTCCGTATGTTTGCGTCAGCCAGCTGGAGGAAACGGTTACGGCGCTACTGGTGCCGTTAAGAATGGCGGCACACGGGCCAATCGACACGCCGTTTTGATAGCAAGCGGCGAACTCGCGGCGCCAGACATTCGTAGAAACCGCAATATCGCTTGCTTCTGAAGTCATGCTCTGCACCGGATCCGTCGGCACAAGCATCTCTTCCGGCCATATGGGAAGATTGTCTGTGCTTGCCTCAAGATTCGCATCTACGATCGTGTGCCCCTGACTGTAGCCGAGCCATCCCACCGCAAACGTTACGAGACGCTGCCCGATCTGCGCTGCACTCCCCGCGGCAGAGCTCCCGCTGTTCATCTCGATGAACGCGGCTCCCGGAGTTGCGTCAGTTGCCGCCATAAGAGTCAAGATCTTTGCATAGTTTCCGGGTTCATAGGCTCCGCCGTCAACGACGCAGTTTTCACATGAGCCGCCCACGAACTTCGAGCTCGCGCCGATCTCTTGGGAAGGTGTTTGATCTAACCCGTTCGTGAACGTCGACGCCGGCAAGGCAGCGGCCAAAGCACCATGCGCAGCAACCAACTCGGCATTCGTTGTAAACTCTTCCGTTGTCGAGCACCAGTTATCAGGAAGGCCTGGGCAGAAACCGCCTCCGGGACCGTAGAACTGGTCGATGAGATCCCATGACGTATTGTCCATCAGATAGTAGTTCCATCCGGACGCGTTCGTTTGCAAGAATGACTTGAAGTACGCCTGGACGGCAGTATTCGCCTGGTCGGGCGCGTAGACGGGAACTGTGATCGTCTGACCGTCGCATGACTGCGTGTATTCGCCATGAATGCGATGTGCTGCGTCGGAATAGCCGCTCAAGTGCACATACCAACTTTCGGAAGCAGCCGCAATAAACTGCGCGTCGGGGGTGATGGGACAGTTCGCGCTGTCGGTAACTTCATTTGGATCGAAGTAGAAAACCGACGAGCATCCACTCGTTCCATTGCAATCACTTGACGCTTTACCGTTGCCGAGACCACCCTCAGCATAGGTAACGTACTGCTGCACTTGGGACGACGTTGCGTTTTCCCCTTGGCCCCAGTACTCATCCATCGTCCAAATCGGAATATGCGAAGGAGCAGCAGCGCCGGAGGGGGTGGGTGTTTCCGCCGCGGCCGCCCCGCTCCCGAGTGTGATGCTCGTTGCGGTTACGCTTGTCGAGCAGGAGCCGGCTCCGGCCGCCGAGACCGCGGTACCGGATGATATGGTCAGCCCGTTTGCCGAGATCGTCGTGGCGCTACTATAGTAGACTGGTTCGAACCCGCATTGCGTACTCTTCACGATGAACTCGCTGGAGCTTACGATGGAACTCACGGTGCCGCTCACCGTCAGCGTTGTTGGAGCAGCCTCGGAGAGCGTTACGCTGCCAGCCGTGACGCTCGTGGAGCAGCTGCCGGATCCCGCGACGTACGCGTATACGCCCGCGCTGATGCTCAAGCCGTTTGCGACAACGACCGTGCTGCCATTCGTGATGACGTTTTCATAGCCGCACTGCGAGCTCTTGACGAGAAACTCCGTCGAACTTTCGCTCTCAGCGATGGACCCGCTAAGCACGACCGCTGGCGTTCCGGCCGCCGCGGCGGCCTGTGCGCGCACGCCTCCGATAGGCACGCTGCTCGCAGTTCCGGCTTGACCTGTCACCGGCAAGGGACTGACCGGAGTGCCGCTTTGACTACAAGCGCTCACGCCAATCAAACTTAGGGCAACACCAATAACGACCAGTCGCTGTCGCGGATGCGGCAAGCAAACCTCCATATGGTTAGGGAATTTGCCGCCATGTTACTCTGAGCGTCCCAATGTCTGTCAACGCTCATAGTTGCGCTAACTAGAACGCAAAGCGGTCAAGCATACCATAGAATTCTATGGTATTTGTAACAGGTTCTGTAATGGTATTGTAAGCGCAATGAAATGACGGGTAGGCTGCACCGATGACCGTTGTACGATGCGTTGCCGGAATCGCTTCGCGGCGGTTGTCTTTCTTTCGTCCGCGCTCGCCGCAATCGCATTGCCATCATGCGGTGGCGGTGGTGGCACTGCTGCACTTCCTTCTGCTCCAGGCGCATCGCGCGGAGCGACCGCCGCAAGTCCTGGGCCAACCGGCTCGTCGCCTTCGCCGACAAAATCCCCAGCCGCATCTCCTTCGCCCACGATCTCTCCGACGTCCGCGCCAACCGCAGGCCCGACGGGCACCGCAAATCCGTCGGTGCCGGCACACATCGACACGTGGGCGATGGACGAATACTGGTCCCAGGGCGAGAACGCGACTTCGGCACAGGTGCAGCAGTACGTGACGTACGCTGAGGGCGGTCTTGGAAATGGAAAGGCTGCGAGCGACTGCAGCGGTTCTAATGGGTGCTCATCGGTCTTCTATCTCGATCCGAATCTCATATACGACAGCGCCCAATGTCCGATTAGCGGCGACGCGCAGTTCGTAAATGCATCCAGCGAGAGCTGGTACGTGCATCTGAGCGGTTATAGCGACTTTGCGCATCGCGTGCAAGGTACGGACACCCAGAGTTGCGGGGGCGCGTCGATTTCAATCCCTGTCTACGTCGCGTACCAAGGTAACCCCGCCGTGCAAGCGTTCTATGAAAGCTATCTGCAGCAGAACGCTGACGCATGGGGCTATTATCTTATGGACGACACGAGTTGGACGCTTCTCGACCAGATGTACGGCCCGAGTGGGGGGATGTGCCCGGGCAACACGAACAACTGGTGTACGACGACGCAAGAGCTTCCTAATGACGCCGCTGTCGTTGCCGAGCACGGCGCTCTCGCGAACGCGCTGACGCACGTGAACGGATCGCCGATGAAGTTCTTCACGAATGGACTCGACACGACTCCCTCGGAAGAAGCCGGGGCCAGTCCGAACTTTGTCGGGGGTCTCTGCGAGAACTGCGTCGTCGACGAGGGATCGCTCCGAACCTCAATGTACGCGACCGTGCTCACCCAGGAAGCGCTCGCGACTGCGGCTGGTTTAGCGTTCGTCCAAATCAATGATGGAGACTCTGCAAGCGGAAGTAGCGCGCAGATTGCGCAGCGCCTTGTGACCATTGCCGTCGCTTGGCTCGGTTACAGCGAAGGGCACACCGTCGTGGACGAAAACCTCGAAGACACCACGACGAACCTTCCAATTTGGCCGGAGGAGATGCTTTATCCAACGCAACCAGTGGAGAGCATGGTTTCATCGGCAAACGACATAGCCGTCACATCGAACGTCTGGCGCCGAGAGTTCGCCGCATGCTATCTCAATGAAGTATCGATTGGCCCTTGCGCCGCCATCGTCAACGGCAACTCATCGTCGGTAACAGTCGCTTCGAGTTGGCTACAACAGACGTACGGGCATGTCATAGGCCTGTCTGGTGGAGACGCTTTCAGTGGAGGCAGCGTCCTGCTACAGTCCTCGACGTTCACGCCGAACGTGACGACCATCGGCGCAGGAGAGGCAGTTCTTCTCGGCCGCTAGAACGCCGAGACCGTGCGCCAACTTCTCTATGTAGCGTACTACGTGCCACCCCGCCCGGGCGTGGCATCCACTCGCAGCCGGCAGATCATAGCCCATCTACCTGAATACGGTTGGAACGTTACTTCCGTCACGCCTATGCTTGACGGTGCCGCCTCTGAAGTGGTGCAGACTCGATATCTGGACGTGCGCGCAAGCGCGAAGCGCATATTCGGCATTGGAGACGGCAGCACGCATGAAGCGCTCGGTGCGACGCCCGCCGCGCACGGCGCCAAGCGCTCTTTACGGCAGTGGGCCGTAGATACTGGTTATGTGCTCGCCGGATATCCAGACGCGATCGTAGGATGGCTCCCGTATGGCCGGCGAGCAATAGGGGCGCTCTTGCGATCGGGCCGTTACGACGCCGTTCTCTCGTCGTCTCCTCCCTTCACCACGAACGTGATGCTAGGATCACTGCATCTCAACATTCCGTGGGTTGCTGACTTTCGCGACCTGTGGGCAGATACCGACGCCCACACGTCGCCCATACGCAGATGGTTGGATGCGCGCTTGGAACATTGGTCGCTGAGTCGCGCCGCGGCACTTACGACGATCTCCGAACCAATGGCAGTGTCGCTTCGGCGACGGCACCCTAACGTAGCCGTCGAAGTAGTCCCTAACGCTTTCGACGAACTCGAGTGGAGCGCGTACCCATTCGAGCGGAACGAACACTGCACGATCCTTTATGCCGGAACCTTTCACGCAGGAAGACGTGATCCGTCGCTTCTTTTCTCTACTCTACGGGCAATGCTGGATCGCGGCGTTTTGCATGAGCGGGATATTCGCGTCGATATCTACGCTCCGGCGGAAGCGTGGCTCCGTTCGTTGCTGGAGCAGCACCGGCTTGGAAACATTGTCCGCGTTAGAGGAACGGTGTCACGCGAGAGCGTGATGAAGGCTGAGCGCCAAGCAGACAGGCTTCTCGTCATACTTTGGGACGGCCCAGGCTCTGAAGGAACGTTGACCGGAAAGGTGTTCGAGTACCTTGGTGCGCGTCGTCGCATCGTAGCGATCGGTGGGCCGGAGCACAGCTCCATCGATGACCTTCTTCTTACTACGGGGTCGGGCCGACGGTACCGTAGTGCCGAGGAGCTTGAACGGGAAATCGCTGAAGCCATCGCTGAACACCGCGATGGGGCTGTATCCATTATCGATCCAAGCTCCGTTGCGTCTTACGAAGCCAAGGCGATGGCGCGCCGTTTTGCCGAAATTCTTGACGGCGTTGTTCGTAGAGGTCCATTATCGCGGTCGTCCACGCAGGCAGCGAGAACCTTTCCGTAACGCGTCTGCGGCCACTCCCATTTACCTTGCCCGTGAGCGCATTTTCGAGCGCTCGTCGAAGACCGGCTGCATCGCCCGGAGTAAAAGGAACTACATCTTTTAGATCGTGGCAGACTTCTCGGACGACGGGAATCTCTGCCGCCGCAATCGGTAGTCCGCAAGCGAGAGCCTCGAGCAGCACGTATGGCAACCCTTCGGCGAGCGGGCATTGGCTCGTCGGAACGCTAGCGAAGACTAAGGCGTCCGCTGCCCAGTACAACTCTCTCGTGTCTTCGACTCGCTGTTCGCGGCCTGCTACGAGCAGCCGGTAGGACTTCGAGCCAACGTTTGCTTCTCGCACGAGTGCACCACCTTTCGACGGCGCACGGTCGAAAAAAAGCGCGACGCGCTCGTTCGGCGCAATCCCGAGTCGCTTGCGGCACGTGGTCCGTTCCTCCCGCTCTGGGGGCCGAAAGTGCTCGCAATCCACGCCATTTGCAACGACGCGCACTCGTTTCCTCGGCGCAGAGAAGGCGACGCACTCGTCTCCGATAGCATGCGACACGGCAACGAATGCCTCGACTCGGGCTCCGACGACACGATACTTCACCAAGCTGCGAGCACGAGCGAGTCGCGAATAGCTGTCTCTTGCCGAGTGCACGTGCCAAAAGACGCTTCGAGCGCCACAGGCCGCGGCGGTCGCGTCGTAGCGAAGGAAGTGGGAGTGCACGATATCCGGCCGCAAGCCCTGCACGACCGCCTTCGCGTGCGCACTGTCGTCGACGAAACGCACCTCTACGCCAGCTTTAGCGAGTTCGGATTGCCACGTCGAGCCTGAAAAGCGCGTCGCCACGACGACCATATCGATTCCTCGCGCCTGTAACGCGCTCCCCAACGCGGCAAGCGACGGAATGAAGCTTCCGCCGGTCGATCCCCCGTAGTCTATGAGATGGCAGACGATGCGCGGGCGCATCGGCACGCTAGCGCGCAAGCAGCAGCGCGCCGCCGCTAGGAATGACCGTCTGGCCATCGACGAACGGAATCGCCGTCAGAGAGAGACTCCCGCCACTAAGAATGTCACCGCCGGAGAAACCAATAACGTAACGGTATTCCCCGCGCAGCCATCCCCGCTGCACGACTATGGCCGCTCCGTTCGCATTGACGAGCGCGGCGCACGGTCCAAACCTTCGACCGGCATCGTAACACGCTCGGAACTCGCGCCGCCATACGCCAGGAGCCACGGCAATCTGCGCCGCGGACTCTGTCATGCTCTCGAGAGGATTCGTTGGATAGATTTCATCTTCGGGCCACACGGCAAGATTGTCGGTGTTGTATTCGAGATCGGGCCACACGACGGTGTCGGATCCGTGAAATCCCAACCACGCAACGGCTGTCGTCACGATCCGTTGCGTGTCTTGAGCAACGCTCCCGGCGGAAGCGTTTCCCGTGTCGAGCAGGACGAATTTCTTGTGCCGGGCTTCAACTGATGCCATCTCCGTCAGCGTCTTCTCGTACATGGCCGGGCGAAGGTTTCCGGCGTCGACGATGGCGTTTTCAGCGATGGCACCGATGTATGCCGCGTTAGTTCCTAGTACCGCCGGATCGCCGTTAACAAAAAATTGCATCGGTGCTCCGTCGATGCGGCGCAACCGATCCGCAAACAAGCCCTGTGCCCGAAGCAGCGCAGCGTCCGTTGCGATCTCCTCCGTACTCGTGCACCAGCCGTTGAGATTAAGGCCGCGACAGAACCCACCTCCGGGGCCGTACATTTGATTGACGAGCGTCGCTCCCGTATCGTCCATCATGAACGCATCCCATGCGCTCGCTTCCGTGCGCAGATACGTCTCAAAGAAGTCGCTCACCGCCGGGTTCGTTATGTTCGCAACGTAAACGGGTACCGACGTCTGCTTCCCATCGCACGTCTTGCTGTAGGAGCCGTGTACGCGGTGATCCTCATCGTGGTAGCCGGGGAAATGCACGAACCAGCTCTCCGAGGCGGCCGCGATAAACCGCGCGTCGGGCTGATACGGGCACTGCGAGCTGTCGTAGATGAGGTGTGGATCGAAGTACCACACCGACGTGCACTCTTTGGGCCGCGTAGCGCAGTCGCTTGCCGCCTTTGCATTTCCGAGGCCACCCTCTGCATACGTCACGTATCGGCGTACGTCGGCCGAACTCGCGGCGCCACCCTGCGCGTTGTACTCGTCGTAAGCCCATGTAGGGACGTGCGCTGGTATTCGAGCGACCGCAATCGCCGTCGTAGCGAGAATGTATCCGAGCACCGCAAGCGCTTTCATGCCGCCTCGCGGCGTCGAAGTAGCGACTCATAGAGTCGTCGGTAACTCCGTGCCGTTATAGCAATATCGTACTCGGCACGCGCCCGGCTCTGTGCGCGCATCGCGACGAGCTTTGCACGATCCCGCTCCAACATGGCTCGCGAGAAGCACTCCGCTATCGTGGACGGTTTCCAGTCGCGCGCCAGCATCCCGAGTTGGCCTTCCTCTAGCAGGTCACTAGCGCCAATCCACGGCGTCGACAGAATGGGCACTCCAACGCTCATCGCCTCGAGTACGGCCAGCGGCATGCCTTCCGTCAGTGAGGGTACGAAGAGCAGGTCGGCGCCGGGAAGAATCTCTCGCACGTCGCCACGACTGCCGAGAAATGTAACGTGTTCGGCAACGCCAAGATCGCTTGCAAGCTGCTCGAGTACGTTGCGGTCTATTCCATCTCCGACCACGCATAACCGTATACGGCATCGCTGCAATGGCATTGCCGAAAGTGCTTCGAGCGCGAGCCTCTGATTCTTCGGCCTGTACAGCGTCCCAACGACGAAAATGACAAACTCATCAGGCGTGATCCCGAGGAGCCTGCGCGCCTTTTCTTTCGCACTCTTTTGTGGAACGGCAAGGTGGGTGATTCCGTTGGGGATGACGACGACCTTATCGAGCGGAATGCGTTCGAGGTCGCACAGAAAGCGCCGCTGCGACTGCGAAAACGTCACGATGGCGGCACTTGCTGCATTGAGCAAACGATCGACGAACTGCTCTCCGAAAATGCGATGCGGGTCGCACGGATTGTGAACCGTGTGTACGATCGCACGGACTCCGGAAAAGAGTGCGGCAAGCCGTCCCCAGTACTTGCCGTTGTGCATGTGCGTGTGCACGAGGTCCGGTCCCCACGATCGCATCTCCGAGACCATGCGCCCGAAGAATCCAGGGTCGTAGCGCCCAGAACGTTCGATGTCGATGACGTCGACCTGGCCCCGCGTTAAACGATCGAACGGCACTGTCGACGGGTAAATCGTCATCACGCCGCAGTCGAGGCCCGAATCGCAGAGTCGAGGCGCGAGGCTGGCGACGAACCGTTCGGCACCGCCGCCAGCAAGCGTCGGAATGACGTGAAGAACGCGCACTAGACCGCCACCGCCTCGGCACGCTCGCGGTAGCTCCCAAAAAGCTCCGCCATCCTTCGAGCAGTCGTCTCCACGTTGAAATGACGCTCGATCGTCTCACGCGCGGCACTTCCGAGCACGTTGCGCAACGAGGCGTCGGCGATCCGGCCGACGTTCTGTGCGATGCTGCGAACATCGCCTGGCGTACAGAGTAGTCCGCTGTACTCGTGCTGCACGAGTTCCGGAACACTTCCCGAAGCGGTCGCAACGCACGGAAGACTGGCCGCCATCGCCTCCATCAAGAAAACCGGAATGCCTTCGCAACGCTCGAGGCCCTCGTCAAGACTCGTGAGGATTGCGGCGTCATAGGCGGCGGCGTGAAATCTCGCAAGTAACTCTCGATGATGCACGAAACCAAGGAAATGCACGAAGTTCTCGAGGCCAAGTCTCAACGTTAGTGCTTGTAACCGCCTGCGCTCGGGGCCGTCGCCGGCTAATGCGCAGTCGAAGACGACTCCGTCGTCTCTTGCTAGCTTGAGTGCATAGAGCAGCGTTACATGATCCTTCACGGGAACCAAGGCAGCGGCACAGATCAGGCGAAGACGCTCCGATGAAGTCGGGATCACCTTCGCGGACGCTTTAATGCCTAATGGCACCGCGTGTACCAACGTCGCCTTCGCTGGCGGCAAAATGCCGCACATCGTCGCTCGCCCGCGCTCGGAAATTGTTCGAACGAAAGCGGCATCGGAAATGATTCCCGCATTCCGTACGCCTACGGAAGTCACGTTGTAGTCGACGAGGTCGTATCGGTGCCCGGTTGCGCTCCAGGGCGTTCCATTAACTTTAGAAATAATATAGGCAACCGTCGCAGGCGCCGACAGCCAATAGGCGTGGATGTGCTCGATGCGAAGCGACCGGCTGCGCTGTGCGATAAAAAGTGCCTTGGGGACGACCGCCGCGTTCTTGAGTTTGGCTATCCACGAGCGTGGACGCGAGACGACGGTAGCAACGGCACACGCGACCACTCTGGGCGCCCGAAATGTCTCAATGAGCGCCGTGAAAAGCACGCGAGGCGAGAGCATCGACGGGATAACAGGAAAGACGAACACGCTGTTCCTCGCAGCAAGCCAAGCGATCTCGTCCTGTAGGAACGTCTCCGTCGTGCCGACCGGGAAGCGTGACGTGACGAGCGTTACTCGACGCGGAAACCGTTGAATGGCCATTGCTCTTCTTAAGAAACCGCTATTGTGCACTCGCGACAACGGCGAAATGACCACCTTGTCGCAGGAAATGAAGAGCAGTCAAGCAGGCTCGGCACTCTGTTAGATTGTCATGGATGAGCGTGCCTTTTGCGCTGAGGCGACCCAGGCGGTGGAACCTATCGGGGAGCGCTGTCGCGGCCGCAATCATTGCCCCGCTTTGCCTGGCGACGCTCTACGGGGCAATTGTCCTTGCCGGGACGAGGAAGGGCGAGCTCGTCGCGCTCGCAGCGCTCGTAGGTCCAGTTGCCGCTTACTTTGCGATCACCGAGCCCTTCGTCTTTCCATTTTGCCTTTTCGTTCTGCTCGTTCCGCTAGACAATCTTCTGGACGTATCGTCATTCGGGACGGTGACGAAACTTCTGGGTATCGTCTCCGCGGCCGCGATTCTTCTCTGGGTATTTCGATCGCGGTCCTGCATGCGACCCGGGAAGGCCTTGATCGCATGGGCCGCTTTCATGGTTGTCGCGGTCGCATCGCTTATGTGGGCAATCGATCCAGGTCAAACTGCCGGGCCGTTGACGACGCTCTTAGGGCTCTTCGCACTTTACGCGATTGTCTCGATGGCTCCGATCGACGCACGCACGCTTACGACCGTTCTCTGGACCGTCATCCTCGGCGGAGTCGTTGCCGCTGCGTACGGGATCTATCTGTTTCATTCCGGCGTCGATATGTCACACGGACGCCTCTTCATTTCGGCCGCTGATTCTGCTGGAGCGCAGAGCAAGATCGACCCCAATCACTTTGCGGCATCCCTGCTGGTTCCTATAGCGATCGGGCTCGTGGCTTTCTCGGAATTGCGGGGTTTCGGACGCATCGCGGCGTTTGCTGCACTCGTCATAATGGGAACCGGCGTGGCATTCGCCGGATCGCGCGGTGCGGTGCTCGCGCTCGCTGCGATCCTGTTGTATCTGCTGATACGGTCTTCACGGCGGATCGCCATTGCAGCGTCCGCGCTCGCGTGCATCGGCGGCGCTCTTGCCTATCATGCCGCTGCGATATCGCGTTTTTCACAAGCGCTCGCTACCGGCGGCGCGGGGCGCTTTGAGATATGGAAGGTGGGAGCTGTCGCCTTCGTCCAGCATCCAGTCCTCGGGGCAGGCTTCGGCAACTTCCAACCCGCGTATAACGCCGCATTCATGGCCGTATCGCTCACCAAAAACATCTATTGGAGCCAAGCTCCGCACAGCAATCTGGTATGGATTGCCGTCGAACTCGGTGCCGTCGGCCTCCTGATCTTTCTTTACGCATGGTGGGAGCAGTTTCGAACGCTGCGAGGCATCGCTCCGTACGAGCCGCTCTTCCCTGTACGACTTGCCGTCGAAGCTGGCATCATCGGACTCTTCGTCGCGAGCCTCTTCCTCGGCACGTTCACCTACAAATATCTCTGGCTCGCCTTCATGCTCGCCGCCTTAACGCGCAACGCGTGGGTCGAGCAACACGCGCAGCTGCGGCGCTCTACGCCGTGAGATCGTCGTATCTACCATATTGCCGCCCGAGTATCACGGACGATGAGATCGCCGCTGTCGTAGGAGCGTTGCGCGGCGGATGGCTAACGACAGGCCCTCATGCCGCGCGTCTCGAGCGGGAGTTCGAGAGCAGGGCGGGCGTGGATTACGCCGTTGCACTCTCGAGTTGCACTGCAGCGCTGCATGTCGCTCTTGCCGCGATCGGCGTCGGACCTGGCGATGAGGTAGTCATGCCTTCGCTCACGTTCGTCGCTGGCGCTCAGTGTACGGTTGAGCTTGGCGCGACGCCGGTGTTCGCGGACGTCGATCCCCACACGCTCTCCACGACGGCGGAAACCGTTCGGGCTGCGACAACTCAGAAAACGAAGGCGATTGTAGCGATGCCCTATGCGGGACGGCCTGCGGACATCGGCTCCATCGTCGCCTATGCACGCGAGCGCGGCATTCGCGTGATCGAGGACGCGGCCCACGCCGCCGGCATGCTGGATCGCGGAGAGTGGGCCGGCACGCGCGCCGATGCGGCGGCGTACAGCTTCTACGCAACAAAGAACCTTACGACTGCCGAAGGCGGCATGCTCCTAACCAACGACGCCACGATCGCCGAGCGCGCACGGCTTCTCTCGCTTCACGGCATGAGCCGAGACGCATGGAAGCGCTATGCAGCAAAGGGCTCGTGGAGGTACGACGTCTCGGAGCCGGGTTACAAGTATAACCTCGCAGACCCATTAGCCGCGCTCGGCCTCGCACAGCTCCAGCGCCTCGAGGCGATGCAGGCGCGCCGCGAAGCGCTCGCGGCGCAATACCTAGCCGGCATCGAGCACATTGAAGGAATCAACGTACAAGCGGAGGTCGAGTACGCCGACGATCGCCACAGCTGGTGCATGTTTGTCGTTCAGTTGGACGAGGATCTCGCAGGGCCAGGCCGAGACGCGTGCGTAGAGGCTCTCGCTCGAGAGAACATCGGGGCTTCCGTTCACTATATTCCGACCCACGTATTTTCAGGATATCGGCGTTACATGCGCGATCCGTTACCGTACACGGAAGCGGTTTGGCAGCGTCTCCTATCGCTGCCGCTTTACCCGGCGATGAACGAAAGCGACGTCGACGACGTTCTCGGCGCACTGCGCCGCGCGCTCAACGCAATCATCGCCGGCACGTATGCAATGCGGTAAGGTTTACGACGCCGGCGTTCGAATAAATAGACGCCGCCCATCGACTGCAATTCGACGAAGCGATCGCGCGTAGAAGACTGCGTCGTCTAACGTGGGCAGAAGCAAGCGACGAAATCCCACTCCCGCGCCGCGAGCGAAAACGGCAATTCCGGCCGCCTGGCCAACAAGATATGCAACCGTCGACGCAATCGCAGCCCCGGTAATGCCCATCATCGGCACGAGAATAATCGCGACCGCAATGCACGTGGCAGCGGAGAAGCCGGCGAGCCACAGCGGAATCTCCGGCTTTCCGAGTTTTAACGTAAAGTAGCTGGAGACAGGGCTGCCTAAGGAGAGCGCTACGACGCCAATGAGCAACACGCGCATCGCCGGAACGAGCGGCAAGAAGTTCTCTCCGTACAGGAAGCCTACGAGATCTGGTGCCACGATGAAGAGAAGCGTGCAAAGGACACCCGCGACCAACATGTTGTTGCGCACGCAACGCGCAGTGAGATCTGCCGCCGCCTTTCGGTCCATGCTGCCCACGTGAGGCGATACTGCCAACGCTGCAGATTGCGTCGCAATCAGCAGTGTTTCAGCCGCGGAGACCGCAACGCTATATAGGCCTAGAGCCGCCACCGAGGTCAGAACGGCAACTACGTACAGATCGCCGCGGTAGTTAAGCAAGCTCACAAGGTTCGTAACACCCGTCTTTGACGCAAAATGCACGTATTCGCGAACTGAAACGGGCTTGCCGGAGGCGATGCTCCGCGCGTGCGTGGAGACGATGACCGCAGCCGCAAGCGCCACGACGTTCAATGTGACGACCCACGCGACGATCGCTACCCACGGAGAGCGCGCGACGAGCAAAAACCCGCTCCCCACCAGCGCGATATTCAGAAGCGTCGTCGCGACGGTGATCGTCGTCGTCGCTCGAACGCGCCTGATTCCCACCGCGTATCCTGCGGCGATACAGTTTACGGCGGCCGCGGGAAGCGATGCCATCGCCGGTGCCGCCGCCCAAACCGCATGACCGAGAGCAGCGATAATGAGAACGGCTGCTCCCGCGATGCAAACCGCGATCCCGCCGGTTGCAAAGGCCGTACGCAGCATCGAGCGGCCCGTCTCCCTGTTCAGCATGAAGTAGGACGTTGCGCTTGTAAGGCCGGTGAAGACGGTCGAGACCAGCCCTGCTTCCACCATTGGCAACGCGTAAACGCCTTTACCCGCGGGTCCCAACACGCGGGCTGTCAGCACGCCGAGGATAACAGCGGCTACGGCATTGAGAATTCGCATTCCGAGTGTGTAGACGCCGTCATAGAGCAGCGCGCTGCGTTCTTTAGGCTGCACGATGAAAGAGAACTTCGGCAAGCGTCTTCACAAGTATGTAGAGATCAAGCGTGAGCGACGCATGCTCCACATAGAACAGATCCATCGGCACTACGTGATCCATGTCCGCCGGCTCGAGCGTGCGACGCCCCTGTATTTGCGCCCATCCGGTCATGCCAGGATCAACGAGCGTGCGGTCATCGTAACGCGGGATTTTCGCGCGAAACTCGTGCGCGTATTCCGGCATCTCTGGACGAGGGCCGACGAGCGACATCTCGCCGCGAAGCACGTTGATGAGCTGAGGCAATTCATCGAGACTCGTACGGCGCAAGAACGCTCCGGCGCGCGTGACACGCTCGTCGCCCGGGCTGGCCCACGCAGGTCCCGATCCGACGTGCATCGTGCGAAACTTGTAGATCACGAAGCGATGACGATCGCGTCCAACCCGCTCCTGAGTGAAAAATACGGGTCCATCAGATTCACGCGCGATCACAATCGCGATGACGAGCATGAGCGGGCTCGCCACTATTAGGGCGACCGTTGCGATTGCGGCGTCGACGCCACGCTTGAGCGCTCGCGTCGTCGGAGCCGTCGCATGCCGTTTGGCGCGCGGGCTCACGGCATCGTTGACTCCTTGTGGAACGAGCCCTGCGTACCGCATAGCGTGGAGACCGACGTGCACGCCTCCGACGAGCGCAAAGGCTAGCGGCAGCACGAGCAGACTCTGCCACACGCTGAACTGTCCGATGCCAATAAGGAGAATCTCGATGGGAATTGCAGCGAGCACGATCGCCGCCGCAGCGTGATAGAACTGGTCGCGACGAACCGTGGCGTAGGAAAGGCGTCCGCCGCCGGCGAGCCAGGCGGCAGCGCACGTTACGAGGCAAACGGCAGGGACGGCGTGGAACGGAAGTCCGGCTGCGAGCACGGCAATCGCGCTTGCGACGGCGTCGCCGACAAGCAGCAGCACTGTCCAAACGCTGGAGACGTGTTCCGGCAAACGTTCCGTTGGTGAGACTCCGAGAGGCTCCGTACGAGCCCAGCTAGGCTGTGTCATCGTTGTGCTCCTATGACCCGCCGTTTCATCGGCGTCAGAACTCGTGTGTAGATACTGTGCAGTAACCTATCGCGCGAAAATGATGCGTAGCGAACATCCGCTGCGCCGAGACTACGCTTAAAACGCTCGACTCCGGGCAGGCCTTCGCTCGAACCGAGGTTGTACCAGCGCACACCTCGTTCGCGGGCGGCCTCGATCAAGGCAAGGTTGAGCGCATTGCTTGGCCTCAGGAACGCAAAATCGCGGCGCATTGCCGCACTCCAAAAGAACGACTCCTGCGAGCCATAGAGCACGACGCCACCAGCAACCGCCTCGCCTTCGAAGCGTGCTAGCCAAACCTCGACGTCGCGCCCGCCGTAATGTCGCAGCGCCTCGAAGAGGCGCTTGGGATAGGGCGGTGCCGGCAGTCCCCAGTGCTTCGCGGCTTCACGTAACAGCGCATAATAGACATCGATGGAGTCCTCTCCGTCATAGCGACCGCAGAGGAGGCCTCGACGAGCAGCCTGGCCCGCCATGCGACGGCCTACGCCTTTAACGTGGGGCAGCAACGAGCCGTTATACTTCAGGTCAAAGACGCCCGCTACGTGCTCGTACCGGGTCCACGCGCCAGAGAGGTGCACGGGTGCTAGCGGCCACGGCGTCACTTCAACGACGTCGAATGCACGGGCTAATGACGCGCATACCGTTTCGGCGAGAACGGAGTCAGCCGCTTCGCCCTCGCTGTCAGCGAGGTATGTGTACGTCCCCAGGGGCGAAGCGACGAACGTTCTCCAACCAAGACGGCCACCCGCCGTCTCGACGCCCGGCACCACGCACGTCATCCCGTCAACCTTTACCGTAAGAAGCGCCGGATGCAGCCTCTCGTAGGCAGCCGACAATGCAAGCGCCCACGCAGGTCTTGCAAAAAACGTCGGTGCCGGCATCGCAGTGTCACGCGCCATCCATTTCTCGATCGGCAGGCTCAAGAGCATCGCGCGCAGCCTCGACTCGCGCGCTCTTCACGCGCCTCGTCCAGAGTTATAAGAATTTCTTCCACACACCGCTCCGTGCCATAGCGTTCGTGGATCATCTCTGCCGCCGCATACTGCGAAAACAGACGCCCTGCTTTGTGCCGCTCTAGTAGGTCTCGCGTCGAACTTACGAGTTGCTCGTACGTCGAGGCCCTGGAGGCATACGGAAACGGCTTTGACCAGATGACGTGGCGCCCAAACGACAACGCCTCCATCACCATGAGGGAAAGGCCGTCGTGCGGTGTGACCCGTATCAATACCGTGGAGCTCTCGTACGCTTTTCGAAGGTCCAGACACCATCCCCAGTTTTCAAGGCTCACGGATGCCGGTGCGCGCAATGCTCCACCGCCGACGACGATCACCGAGAGGTCCTCATGTGCGAGCTCGTCCAGGAGGCGCTCGTATTTTCGCAGTCCGTAAAACTCGGGTCGAGAAGTCGGAATATAGAGAAGGATCGTGAAACGCTCGGGCAAGGGGCGGACGCCACTCGCATAGTGGCGCAGCGGGAGCGGCACGATGCGCGACGGTATTCCAAGCGCGCTCAGTTCACGAGCGGTGAAATCAACCTCCGCGAGATGCTTGGCCGCAGTAGCCGAAACCGCGGAGCGCATCTTTGGATTGTCGCGGATTGACTCAATGTCGGAGCCAACCCAGTGCATCACGCGCGGTATTCGGAGAAATCTGGCGCAGTGATCCATCCATCGCGACGTAAACGGTGCGCCGATTGAATACCACACGTCGGCGCGCCTCAACTGCGCAAGCGAGGCGATGACGTCAAGTCGTGATGAGGGACGCAGGAGCTGAACCTCCCACTCGGGCCGCGCGTCTTCTATACGGTCGGCCACCTCAGCGCAAAAGAGACTCAGTCCGGTTACGGCGATGCGCTTTCGTTTTCGTTCTTCGGGCTCGCGTTGTGGAGCGATTGCGTCGAGCCGCGACTCAAAGCGCTGCGCGATCCCGGATCGGTGGAAGTTCTGCGCGACGAACGACCAGCCGGTCGTGTTGAGCTTGAGATTTCCCGCACAATGCCGCTCGTACAAATCGCGCACGAGCCGTAGCGCCTTTTCAGTATCGTTCGCGCAGAAGACACCGGGAAAGTCGTGGGTCCATATCGCGTGCCGCCCACGCGAGAGTGACTCCAGAACCATCATTGCGGGCCCATCGTGCTCGGGTAGACGCAGCAGCACGGTGCTCCCGTCGATAACGCGGGCCATGTCGCGCACGAAGCC
This sequence comes from Vulcanimicrobiota bacterium, assembly GCA_030038335.1. Classification (GTDB taxonomy): domain Bacteria; phylum Vulcanimicrobiota; class Vulcanimicrobiia; order Vulcanimicrobiales; family Vulcanimicrobiaceae; genus Tyrphobacter. The sequence goes on along the minus strand of JASHPC010000204.1, from coordinate 2,055 downwards.
AAAGAACTCCACGTTCGCCGGCGCATCCAGGTTTGCGGCACCAGGCCCGACGACCACGAAGCGCGCCTCCGGCAAAGCTCGGGCGATGGTGTAGACGCGTTCCTCCCCGTAAAATGCGCGACGTGCCTCGGGAAGGTACGTCAGCACCGTGAATCGTTTCGGCAGTGGAGCAAGTTTCGAAGCCGGATTCACGCCGATGATAGGCTCGTATTGCGCAGCAACGCCGATACCGCGAAGTTCTTCCGCAAGCCATGGAGCGCCCGCAAGATCAAGTGATACCTCGCGCTTTGTGACTTCTAGATCGAAAGGATTACCAGCAGCGAGCAGATAGTCGGTTCCTGCCCAAATTACGATAACGGGAACGCGTCGTTCTCGCGCCTCAATGGTCAAGGCCGTTCCCGGGCCGGGGCCGCCGAACGAAACCAACGCATCCGCGTGCCGCACGTTCCAAAGTGCGCGCATCACTCCAGTTCTCGTTCCAGGAAAATATCGCAAGTGCCACGCGCTCGAGTATTCGTTGACGAGGTCGGTGAGATATCGCGCAAAGTACTCGATTCCAACGACGACGGCACTACGCACGGACTCGTCTCGCTAGCGTCAGGATCTGCTGTTCGGTGAGCGGGCCGAGGTGCACCATTTGCACGATGCCGCGTTCGTCGACGAGGATCACGGTGGGAATCATGTGCGGCGCCGATGCCCACGTCGGACTGACTCCGGTATCGATGTAGACGGGAAAATGCAAGCCGAAGCTCTCCATCATCTCTTGCACCTGTTGCGGACTCTCGCCGCGATCGACGCCAGTCAGATCAATGCCCGCTCGAGCAAGTCTCGGCTGCGTCAGAGCGAGCGTCGCAAACTCTTCGCGACAGGGGCCGCACCAGGTCGCGAAGACGTCGATGAGCAGAGAACGCCCCTTGGTGCGCGTAGGCTGTGCTGGCTCGCCCGTGCCCACGGGAACGAACGCATCCTGTTGCAGCGGCAAGCGTTCGCCCGGCCTTGGAACTTCCGCGGTAACCCTCGGAATGATGCCAAAGTGTCGTAACGCGCGGTAAGCGAGCGGCGGCTTTCCATGGGCCGCGAGAATGACAAGTAAGGACACGACGGCCATGGCGAGCACCGAGCGCGCAAAGGGACTGCGCATGGACTCGTTCTATCAAATCGACGTCTGTACGGCAGTAGCCAACTTGCCCGTGTGCCTTGAGGCTTTTCGGCAGCGGAGCGCCTCTCTGCGTTCGAACGACGAAAGCAGTTGCACCATTCTTCTCAATGGTCGCGGTCCTTTTGCACGGCGACCTCTTCGCATTGTGGCATCGATAATGCTAGGGGCATGAAAGCAGCAGCACTCACGGTCGCGGCGCTCCTCTGGCTGACACTTGCTGCCGGGGCAAGCGGACTGACGCCTGAGGAAACCGTGATTCATCCCGGCGACGAGATCGCGATTGCGGTATACGGCAACCAACTGCTCTCCCAGAACGCAACCGTGCTCGACGATGGGACTATCGACTATCCGCTCATCGGACGCATACACGTTGCCGATCACACCCCGACGCAGGCAGCAGCAATTCTACGGCAGCGACTCTTAAAATACATGAGAGCGCCTGTTGTTACGGTCTCGATTGCGCAGCTCGGCCAGCCGTGGGTTCTCGTTCTCGGAGATGTCAAGAATCCAGGCAAGTACCAACTCCGTTCCGATCCGCGTCTTACCGACGCCATCGCCGCAGCCGGTGGACTCAACGACGTCAACGGCGCGTTCCCCGACGCGCGAGTAGCCAACACCGACGGAAGCGTTCAAACAGTCTCTCTCCAAGCGTTGCTCCACAATGGCGACATGGCGCAGGACGTTCAACTCGGCGAGGGCTCGGTGGTCTACGTTCCTGGGCCGATGCAGTTCAACGTCGACGTCGTCGGCGCTGTGGATCATCCCGGCGAGATTCAGGTAAACGAGGGGGACCGACTTTCAGTCGCAATCGCAAAAGCGGGCGATAGCGCGAACGCGCATGCCGACCTCAACCACATCCGAGTGGTCCGCACGCTGCCAAACGGACAGCAACAGGT
>JASHPC010000203.1 GCA_030038335.1 Vulcanimicrobiota bacterium | reverse complement strand
TTCGCCGAGATAGAAGAGTCCAAACGAGGCAACCACACCCGCGATCCCGAGGACCGTGGCGATCCCAAGCGTCATGCGCATGTTCCACTCCTCGGGTTGATTCGAATACCGGACCCGATCGTAGGCAATCGACAGGATCGCGCCATCGTTGAGAATCGCCAGCAGGACGATCATCACCGCCGTGACCGGATAGAAGTTGAAGACGAGAATCGACAGCGTCATGAAGAGCAGCACGCGAATCGTTTCGGCAATGCGGTAGGTGGCATAGCTGACCATCCGCTGAAATATCTTCCGACTTTCCTTGATTGCGTCGATGATCACCGAGAGGCCAGGCGTTAGCAGTACGATCGCGGCGGCGGCCCGGGCTGCGTCGGTCGCGCCGGAGACCGCGATACCGGCATCCGCTTTCTTGAGCGCCGGCGCATCGTTGACGCCGTCGCCCGTCATGCCGACGATATGCTTGCGCTTCTGTAACTCGTCGACGATGAAGAACTTATGTTCCGGAAATACTTGAGCGAAACCGTCGGCACGTTCGATCGCGTCCACGACCTGCGCGCTCTCATGCTGTTTGGCGTCGCCGAAAATTGATGCGTCCAGGACTTCGGTGCCGAGACCCAGCGTGCGCGCCGTTTCCTTTGCGATCGGAAGCTGGTCGCCAGTGACCATTTTGATCGTTAGGCCCATCGAGCGTGCCGCCTCGATCGTCGCCTTGGAATCTGGGCGCGGCGCATCGTAGACTGACAGAATTCCCAGCAGTTGCCACGTGCCGTCCAGTCTAGTCCGAGCGACAGCCAAAGAGCGATACCCGCGCCGCGCAAACGCATCGATGGCGGCATCGACGTTTGCCCGCGCGCTTCCGAGATCGACGCACAGCGCCATGACGACCTGCGGCGCGCCTTTCGTCACCTTGAACTCGCCGTTTGCATCGCGAACCGTCGCTTCGCTACGCTTATGAACTGGGTCGAACGGAACGAAATGAACGACCGTGGCTTCGCCGTCCGGATTTCGGCTTTTCAAGCCGGCGAGCACGGCCGTGTCCATTGCGTCGGCATTCGCGGCTTGAGAGGCCAGCGCGGCTGTCGCGACGATCTCGTCTGGGTCAACGCCGTCCATACAGAATGGCTCGCCGAGCGTCAACGCGTTCTGCGTGAGGGTCCCCGTTTTGTCGGCACACAACACGTCGACGCCGGCCATCTCCTCCATCGCCGAAAGGCGAGTAACTATCGCTTGCCGCTTGGCGAGATTGCGCGATCCGACCGCCATCGTGACCGAGAGGACGGCAGGCATGGCAACCGGTACCGCTGCGATCGTCAGAATCAACGCGAACTGAAGCGTCGTCAGCATCGGGTCGCCGCGGAATAGCGCCACAATTAAAATCAAGGTGACCAGCGCGACAGCAATGACGATCAGGTAGTCGCCGATCTTGAGCACCGCCTTTTGAAAGTGGCTGACCGTGTGAGCCGTCTCGACCAGCTTCGCGGTCTCACCGAAGTACGTATTGGCGCCGGTGCCGTACACGAGCGCATCGATCTCGCCCTGCTTGACGATCGATCCCGAGTAGATGACGTCACCCGCTTTGCGCGTTACGGGAAGCGATTCGCCGGTGAGAGCGGATTGATCGACTTCGATCGGATCGCCGTCGAGGAGGCGGGCGTCGGCGGGAACGATGTCGCCGATTCGGACGTGAATCGCGTCGCCGGGAACGATCTCGCTCGCGGCGATGGTGGTCCACGCGCCGTCACGCTCGACCCTCGCTTTGAATGCCAGTGTCTTTTTCAATGCCGCGACCGCATTGCTCGCTTGGAACTCTTCCCAAAAGCCTACGCCGGCGTTCATGAGCAGCAAAGCGAGAATAATGAAGAAATCCTCCCAGTGGTGGACGACGGCAGAAAGAACTGCCGCAACCTCGATCATCCAGGGAATTGGTCCCCAGAAATACGAGAGAAATCGGAGCAGCGGATTGACGGTCTCTTCCGGCAATGCGTTGCGGCCGTATTGCGTGAGCCGGCGAGCTGCTTCAGACGCAGAGAGTCCGTTCGGCGGCGCGTTGAGCCGGGTGCGCAGCTCCGCAGTGCTTAACCGTTGGAGCGTTTCAACGTCGATTGCTGCTGCTTGAGTCATGACTCGAACGTAAGCCTCCCTCGACCTATTTCGTAATCTGCCATGCCGTAGTAAATGTCGAACGTACGCTCATCGCGCCGGTCGATCCCCGTCGGGAAGACGACGTGTCCAACGGTTCCGCGGAGTTCGCCGGGCATCTTGGGAACAAAGAGCGGGTCGTCTGACCGGTAGACGATGCGGTCGAGGTGGGCCGCATCGTGAACGATGATGCCGGCGCAGTAGCGCAACCGCGTCGGCCCGTCAGGGTCGACGAGCGGGTCGACGCCGTGGATGACCGAAAGCCACCCTTCGGCAATTCGGACCGGCGGTGTTCCTCCGCCTACCTTCACCGTTCCCCAAATTGTAGGCGGTAGAGTAATGCGGTGTGTTTCCGTGACCACGCAGAGCGCAGCGATGTCCGCTCTCGCATCGGCAAGCGGGATATAGCCAATTGAAATGCCTTCCCGATACGTTTGCGGCAAGGCTTGCAGCGCTTCGAGGGCACTCTGGCCCTGTCGGACAGAGATTTGCAGCGTCGGACGATGGTAAAAAGCCAATGACTCCACGCCTGACGGCGACATTACGGCTTCGGGGAAAAAGGCTGCATCTTTGTCTGCAAAAGGCGCCTCGCTCTGCTGAAATCGAACGAGGCCCAAGCGGCGCCATGCCAAACCATCCTCCGAGACGGCAACAGCAACTTCGGGTCCCCGCGGCCCAAATGCCACGTACGACATTACGTACGCGTCGAGCGGCGGAATGAACGTTACGCGCGGATCTTCGCAGCCATAACCCCCCGGCTGCGTGCGAAACTCAAAGGGCGCTTCCGGTTCGAGGGCGTAGCCGCATTGTTCGACTTCGAGCACTCCATCGGAGCGTTCTTCGGCGCGAAATGAGCCGATACGCGAAACGTTTCCGGGCGCGACCATGCGGGGGTAGAGCTGAAGCGTTCCATCCCGCAGACGCGTGCATGCAGGATTCAACACCCCCATGCGATCGTCGATCTTCGCGTTGGGTTTGAGCACGACGCCCAGACGCGAAAACGATGCGTGTTTCATTGGAGTGGTGTCATCAAAAGGACGTTGCTATTACTTTATTCGGCTGTAATCCACCGTTTTGCCTCGGCAGATTCCGCTATCGAAAAGACCCGAACCTGAGCTGGCATGAGGAAGCGAAAGATATTCGTCGCTATCCGAACCCACTCGACGTTCGTGACGACCGCGACTCGCTCCCAACTCGTTAGATGTTCGACGCCGACCTTCGCGTCTTCCCAGGCTGCGCCCGCTTCGAAGCCTTTGAACTCGGGGCTCAACTCATAATAACAGCGGATTTTTGCGTTTCGGTCGAGCGCGCGTTCTACGGCTGGTATAACGACCTGCTCGTAGTCCTGCTTGGTGACTTGGTCTTTGGCCAAGCAGGCCACGACGTTCTCCGGAAAGTCTTGAAGCAGGGCGATCATCAAATTTCTCACTTTGACTTGGCCCCAAGTCTAGAAAACGGGATTGCATAAACTTTAGAAGAGATCCGGCGAAATCATTCCCGGGTTCTTCACACGAGCCCCGCAGTATTGGGAAGTCTTTGCGGCATAAACCCGGTGAAATACAAGAGGTGTGAATAATGACCGTGACCTCCGAGGCTGAGACAACCTTCAAATTCGATGCCGCGCTGTCGACCGCCGTCATCGCAACCGGCGAAACAAAAATTGGTCCAACGCCAGAAGGTCCACTATCGCCTGAAGCACTCGATCGCATGGAGCGCTATTGGATGGCCGCCAACTACCTGTGCGTGGGTCAAATCTACTTGTCGGCGAATCCGTTGCTGCGCGATCCGCTTACGGCCGATTGCATCAAACCGCGGTTGCTAGGACATTGGGGGACTTCGGCCGGGCAGAACTTCATCTACACACATTTGAATCGGCTGATAAACGAGCGTGACGTAGGCGTCATCTACATATCGGGTCCTGGACACGGCGGCCCATCCTTGAACGCGCACTCCTACCTCGAAGGCACCTATTCCGAAGTGCACCGCGATGTCACACAGGATGTCGAGGGAATGCGCTTGCTGTTTCGCCAGTTCTCGACGCCCGGTGGCGTGCCCAGCCACTGCGGTCCGCACGTGCCAAACTCAATTCACGAAGGTGGAGAGCTTGGCTATTCGCTCCTGCACGCGTTCGGTGCGGCATTCGACAATCCAGACCTAATCGTTGCGTGCGTAGTCGGCGACGGCGAGGCCGAGACCTGTCCGCTCGAAGGCAGCTGGAAGGGGATCGACTTCTTGAATCCCGCTCGCGACGGCGCCGTCCTGCCGATCCTCCACCTCAACGGCTACAAGATTTCCGGCCCGACCGTTCAGGCACGTCAGGCCGACGACGAGTTGTTGGCGCTCTACCGTGGTCACGGCTACAAACCGTATTTCGTTGCAGGCGACGATCACGCGGCAGTGCATCAGCTCTTCGCGCAGGCGTTGGATCAATGCTACGACGAGATTCGCTCCGTTCAAAGCGAAGCGCGTACGCACGGGTTTCGGCGGCGTCCGGCCTGGCCGATGATTGTCCTACGAACGCCAAAAGGCTGGACGGGGCCAAAAGAAGTCGACGGCATTCCGATCGAGGGAACCTTTCGCGCACATCAAGTGCCGCTCGCGAAAGTTCGCACGAATCCGGAGCATCTGCGGTTGCTCGAATCGTGGATGAAGAGTTACAGGCCGGACGAGCTCTTCGACGGCGACGGTCGGCTGATTGCCGAACTACAGGCGTTGGCGCCGCGCGGGGATCGTCGAATGGGTGCCAGTCCGAGCGTGAACGGCGGCCGTGTGCTCGACGCGCTCGACGTGCCTGACTTCACCGGCTACGCGCTCGACGTTCCCGCCCCCGGAGAGGTCGTCGCTGAGGCGCCGCGCAGACTTGGTGAATTTCTGCGCGACATCATCCGGCGCAACCCGAAGAATTTTCGGCTCTTTTGTCCGGACGAGACGAATTCGAACCGCCTTAATGCGGTCTTCGACGCAACGAACCGATGCACTATGGAGCAAACCGTCTCGATCGACGATCACATTGCTCCAGACGGCCGCGTAATGGAAGTACTCAGCGAGCACTGCTGCGAGGGGTGGCTCGAAGGCTATGCGCTCACCGGACGCCACGGAATTTTTGCGTCGTACGAAGCCTTTGCGCAAGTAGTCGATTCGATGCTCACCCAGCATGCAAAATGGCTTGAAGAATCCAAGCAATATCCTTGGCGAGAGCCGATCGCATCGTTGAACATATTCTTGACAAGCCACGCTTGGCGCAACGACCATAACGGTTTCAGTCATCAAGCGCCCGGGTTCGTGGACAACGCCCTCGCACGGCGAAGCGAAGTCATCCGCGTTTACTATCCGCCGGACAGCAACTGCCTCCTCAGCGTGATGGACCACTGCTTGCGCAGTCGCAACTACGTCAACCTCGTGACCTGCGGCAAGCAACTCGAGCTCCAATGGCTCAATATGGAGCGAGCGCGCGACCACTGCTCGCGGGGGGCCTCGATCTGGGACTTTGCGACCAACGATGGCAGCACGGTGCCCGACGTTATTCTAGCATGTGCCGGGGACGTGCCGACGCTCGAAACATGCGCGGCTTCGTGGCTGCTGCAGAAGCACGTGCCGGGAATCAAAGTGCGCCTCGTCAACGTGGTCGACCTGGGCGTACTCATGTCTCCAAGCGCGCATCCCCACGGGATGGACGACATCGCATTCGAAGCGCTTTTCACCAAAGACGTCCCGGTGATATTCGCATTCCACGGTTATCCCTGGGTTATCCATCCGATGGTGCACGGCCGAACCAACGAAGGACGCTTTCACGTGCGCGGCTTTATCGACCGCGGAACGACGACGACGCCGTTCGACATGGTGGTGCTGAACAAGATGAGCCGCTTCCATCTGGCGATCGATGCTCTAAGTTACGCATCGCGACTTCGGTCGGAGGTCTCCGATGCGATCGACTCTTTCAACCTTAAGCTCTACGAACATCACTCATACATCCGCGAGCATTTGGAGGATACGCCGGAGATCCGGAATTGGCACTGGACGCCGGACTTTAGCGATCCAACTACACCGCCGAGCCTCGCCAAAGGGCACCCGTCGGGTCAGCTCTTCAGCGACGCATAGACCTACGGCCGTTCAAGTGAGCTATCGCGACCTTTTCAGGATTCAAACGGAGTGCCAGCGGCGCTTATCGGAAATCGACCCTGACTTCCACGACAAGCACGAGGATAAGGCCGCTGCCGCCACCGAGGTGCGCCAAGATGACTAAGTTTGTGTGTTGCTGTGCCGAACGGCAAGAACTGGGATTTCCGATTTTCGGATGAGTCCTTCACCCGTGCTGCCCAGTATGGCTCGATTGATGCCTTGCGGCCGTGCGTACCGACCGCGATGATTTGTGCCTTGGCGTCCCGCGCATACTTCAACACCTCATCGAGCGACCAAACGTCGTTCCGCTCCCCGCGTTGACCATTAGGCATTAGGACAAAGCAACGAAAACGAAACTGTCAACAAACTGGGCTCGGCCCCGTCATGCGGACATTTGAATGGTGGAGATGGGGGAACTCGAACTTCCAGCACGAGTGCCGTGCCATAAAGATCCACGTTAAGAATCGGCTAAGGCGACGCCTGCGTTGGCGAACCGCCGGCAGCGTAGATCAGCCCGGTAATGCCGTCGCGACGCGCCGCCGTTTCTACGAGCGAGCGCACTTCGTTACGTTTAGAAACGTCGGTGGTTGTAACGCTTACCTCGTAACCCACGCTAGCGAGAACGTCCGCCGCGGCAGAGGGGTTTTCTTCGCGGACATCGGCGAGCACAAGGTGCTTCGGGACCGCGGCCCGGCGCGCTATTGCCTGGCCAATTTGACCCGCGCCAATAACAACTACAACTTCTTTCACGTGCTACTCTTCGAGTCCGGCTTCTTCGAAGACGGATCGCGCGATCGAAAGCGCAGTGCTTGCCACTGGCCAGCCTGAGTAGAAGGCGAGATGCGTAATCGCTTCAACCAACTCGTCTTTAGCGAGTCCGTTTTTCAACGCGAATTTGAGATGAAACGGCAACTCGTTCGTGCGATAAAGCGCAACGAGACACGCCACGGTGATCAGACTTCGATCCCGTGGTGAGAGGCCGGGCCGCTTCCAAACCTCGCCAAAGAGCACTTCGTCGGTGTATTTGGCGAGCGACGGAGCGATATCGGCAAACGGCGGGCGCGGCGCGGTAGGACTGTCAGCCATTGAATGCTTCTCCTCTAGCGACCCGTCATGAGCTCGAGCTCTTTGGGATAACGAGCGCCCTCGATCGGGATTTGCGAAATGGCGCTTTCGATCTCGCGCAAATCGTCCGACGTGAGCTCGACCTCTGCCGCCCGGAGGTTCTCATCGAGCCGTTCGAGCTTTTTGGTGCCGGGGATTGGCACGATCCAAGGCCGCTGCGCGAGCAGCCACGCCAGCGCAATTTGGGCTGGCGTGGCCTTCTTCCGTTTTGCAACGGCCGCGAGTTGCTCCACAAGCGCGTGATTTCTCTTGCGCGCGGCGGCCGTGAACCGTGGGATCGTGTTGCGAAAATCGGACCGTTCGAATGCCGTATTCTCGTCAATTCGTCCCGTTAAGAATCCCTTACCGAGTGGGCTGAATGGCACGAAACCGATTCCAAGCTGCTCCAACGCCGGCAGCACGTCAGCTTCAGGAGCTCGCCACCATAGCGAGTATTCGCTTTGCAGTGCAGTGACCGGCTGAACCGCGTGAGCTCGACGAATTGTTCGTACCGCGGCTTCGGAAAGCCCGAAGTGCTTGACCTTGCCGTCTGCGATGAGGTCCTTTACGGCCCCTGCGACTTCTTCGATTGGAACGTTCGGGTCGACGCGGTGCTGGTAGTACAGATCGATCGTTTCGGTCCGCAGTCGCCGTAACGAACCCTCAGCCGCGCGCTTGATGTGTTCCGGCCGGCTGCTCAGTCCGGTCTGCCGGCCGTCTTCGTCGAAGACGAACCCGAACTTCGTTGCGATTACGACCCGGTCGCGCACCGGCGCGAGGGCCTCTCCAACGAGCTCCTCATTCCTAAACGGACCGTATACTTCGGCCGTATCGAAGAATGTGACGCCTCGTTCAACGGCGTCGCGAATGAGCGAGATCATCTCGGCTTTGTCTGGAAATGGTGGATAACTTTGGCTCATACCCATGCAGCCTAGTCCCAGGGACGATACCTCGAGGCCGCTGGACCCGAGTTTGCGTTTGTGTAACATCAGAGTTCTCCTAATATTGCCTCGTTGTACTGCTCGTCGCTGACAGGCTCGATCCAGTCTACGCCGCTACCAGCGAGCTTTTCCACGATGGCGACGTGCGTCATGGCGGTAGAGGGCGCTGCACCATGCCAATGCTTTTCGCCCGGTTCGATCCATACGACGTCGCCTGGCTGAATCGCCTCGATCGGGCCTCCCCACCGCTGTACCCGTCCGCGTCCCGCGGTGACAATGAGCGTTTGTCCCAAGGGATGAGTGTGCCAGAATGTACGTGCACATGGCTCGAAAGTAACGCTGGCGCCAAGTATCCGGGATGGTTCGGGTTGATCGAAAAGCGGGTCTATGCGAACCGTCCCAGTGAAGGTCCCGATCGAACCTCTTGCCGATGGTTGTGAGCCGGCTCGTGTAATATTCATGCCGATTTCCTTTCTGTACTCAGCTTACTTTGAGCAAAACTTTGATCGCGCGGCGCTCGTCCATGGCTGCGTATCCATCGGCGACGCGGCTGAGCGGGAGCTTCGTATCGAGAATGGGTGATGGGTCAATGTGGCCGGTTTCGAGACTCGAAATGAGTTGCGGAAGGTACTGGCGTACCGGCGCTGGGCCGCCTCGCAACGTGACGTGGTTGTAGAAGATGCCTTCCATCGGTGCTTTTTCATAATGCGGAACCCCGACGAAACCGACCGTGCCACCGGGTCGCGCGACGTTAACCGCGAGGTCAATGCTCTCTTGATTGCCCACTGCCTCCACGACGTGTGGAGCGCCGCCTCGCGTCAGTTCCGCGATTTGCCGTTGCGTGTCAGTGTCGTTCGAGTTGAAGATGTGAGTGGCTCCGAAGCGCCGCGCCAGTTCGAGCCGTTTGGAACTATGGCCTACGGCAATAACGCGGTCCGCTCCGATGATTCTTGATGCCGAAAGGACAGCGCAGAGTCCGACCGCACCATCACCGATGACGACTAGGCTCGACCCAGGCTTAGTATCGGCGGCAACAACGCCGAAATGACCGGTCCCCATAACGTCACACAGAGCGACGCTGGCGTCGAGCTTGTCGTCATCACTTGCGATCGCATCCGACATTTTGACGAGTGTGCCGTCGGCGTACGGAACCCGAATCAGCTCGGCCTGGCCGCCGTTCTTCTCTTCACCTCCGAAGAAGCCAACGTGTACACACGATGTTTGCAGCCCTTCGCGGCAGAATTCGCAAGTGCCGTCACTCCACGCGAAAGGTGCGATCACCACGTCGCCGGCTCGAAGCGTGCGAACGCCCAGGCCCACGTCCTCAACGACACCAACAAACTCGTGCCCCGTGCGGCTTCCCGTGCCCGGATTGGTGACGCCGCGATAAAACCAGAGATCCGAACCACAGATGGACGCTCGGGTGATCCGGACGATTGCGTCCCCGTCGTCTTTGAGGCTTGGGTCCGGAACGTCCTCGAGCCGGATGTCGCGCGAACCATAATAGACACAGGCTTTCATAGGGACCACACTACGCCAAGACGGATACCTGGGGAAGGCACTCGCTAAACGTACCTTTGACACTGTAAGGATGAGCGAAGAGGAACGCCGCCAAGAGCTTCGTCGGTTTCTAAAGGACCGCAGGGCCCGACTCAGCACGGCTGTGGTCGGCTTACCGCCGACGTCGCGCCGCCGGGTGAAAGGGCTGCGGCGAGAGGAAGTCGCGATGCTCGCCGGCATTGGCGTGTCGTGGTACACCGCGCTCGAAAACGGAGAGGCGCGCGGCATTTCGTTTCAAACCGTTCTTGCGGTAGCCGAGGCGCTGCGTCTTTCGGAGTCGGAACGAGATTATCTGCTCGCGCTCACGGGGCATTGGGAAGCGTCAGAGCGTCTCGAGCCGCTCAGTCCGCTCGTCGTCGAAACGCTAAATGCGATAGCATTGCCCGCGTACATCGCAAGTGCCGCTTGGGAAATCGTCGCGTGCAATGAAGCGTTTCGGCGCGTTTGGGCGATCGAGGATGGCGAACTTCCGGTAGGTGCGGTCGAACGGCTGTTTCTCGACCCTAGGGCGCGCCGCATGCATGGTGAGCGCTTTGCTTCGAACGTAGAACCCGTGGTGGCGATGCTGCGATCTAGCGAGATTCGGCGGCCATCTGAGGCACTCAGCCGGCTACACGAGCGCCTTATGGCAGACGACTTGATTCGCGAAATCTGGCAGAGCAGCTACGAGATCAGTGGCCCTTTTCGCGCGAACCGTTGCACGGTAGATTCATCGCTTGGAGCGTTTACATACGAAGCACTCACGTTGCCAATCGCGGGCACCTTAACCGCCCTAGTCGTTCAGGTTCCAGACGACGAGAGCCGCGAGCGCTTGAGGCATCCCTGACGGAGGGTAACTGGTTGCCAAGAGGGCAACGCGCAAGGGTTGCCCGCGCCTGTCGACCCTTCGCCATTGTCGTAAGATCGTCGTACATCAACCTGATTTGTTCAACAAATCACACTTTGCCAAGCCTTCGGTGCTAAGGTTTAGCGCTGTTTAGAGGCCCGCGAGCGGAAGACCGATCACTTACACCAATTGTAAGTGGTCACGATTTCGACCCGTGGCGCCGAATTAAGAAAGGCAAAATGCCTGATTTCTCAAGCGTTTTGAATTGGTGGAGATGGCGGGACTCGAACCCGCGACCCCTTACATGCGAAGCAAGTGCTCTACCAGCTGAGCTACATCCCCACGGGCGGACGAAGGATTATACGCTGAGCCGTCCGCACCTGTCAAAGATGGTGCGTTCTCTTCGAGTGGAGACGGTCGTTCTTCTCGTGGCTTCGTTGCTGGGAGTTTTCACCAATGGCGCGCGTGGCGCTGTGTCGGTTCGGGTCGCCGCGATCAATCCCCGCTGCAACTACGTCGTAGCCGGCAGTCTCGAAAGACAAGTTCGTGCCGATGCGCGGCGGTCGCCGGGCAATACGCTCGACGCGCTCAACGCGCGTCAGGAAGATCTCAACTCGATTCTGCAGCAGGCGCAAGTCGAAAGCGATATTCTCCAAAACGTCTGTACGCGAGAAGAGCTGCCGCCAGTCCAAAATCAGCTTGCAGGCGTTATAGCATGGGCATATCTGCTGGAAGCCGACATCGCGCCGCAGCGGTTTCATTTAGCGTATTGCGACAAGACTGCGGCTACCGCGCCGGAAGCGCTGATCGCCAGCGCGTGGTTCGCACTTGCCTACACGATGCAGCAGACCGACGAGCCCGCTCCCGCGCCGACGCTGGCGCCGCTCGTCAAGGAGGTGATGCCGCAACTGAAGGCGCGTGCCGCAGCCGCGGGCGTGACGCTGCCGCCTGTCGAGAGCGCGACCGAGTATTGGCGCAACAACGAGGATGCAAAGGTCATTCCCTGTACCCCGGCAACGCCATAGCCCTCGCGAAGAGGGTTTTGCGAACGGTTTGCAAAATACTAGACGCGACATGTCCGAGCGAACCGAATACATCACGCGGCCACGCGAAGAAATTGCTAGCGTTCTCGAGCGCGAGCGCCGCTTTCTCACTGCAAGTGAGATCTATGCACGCCTAAAGCGCGCTCGCGCGCGCATGGCGCTTTCGACAGTCTACCGCACGCTCGAGCGGTTGCGTAAGCGGGGCGACGTCGCCGAACGCGTCGACGACGCCGGCGAGGTCAGTTACATGCTCTGCGCGCCGCAGCGTCACCACCATCACGCGATCTGTCGAAAGTGCGGACGCGTGGAAGATGTCGATTGCACCGCGATCGATCGCTTTTCGCAGGCGTTGAAGGCGTCGCACGGGTTCGTCCTCGACGATCACGCGATGGAGTTCTTCGGACGGTGCAAGCAATGCCAGTGACTCGCTGGCTGGTGGTCCCTCGACTCCGCGCCTTCGGCGCTACGCTCGGGATGACGCTGCTTGCTCTCGTCGCATGCAGTGGGAGCCACGTTCGGACCACAACCGCAAGCGTGCGTCGCCCAGTAGCGAGCGCGACGCAGCCCATGTCAGTCGTGACGACGATTTCGACGTTGAACTCCTTCGTCGAGGGCGTTGGGGGCGATCTCGTGCGCGTGCAGAGCCTCGTGCCGATCGGCGCGTCGCCAGAAACGTATCAGCCGACGCCGCAAAACATCGCAGTGCTCAGCGACGCGCGGCTTCTCGTCGAAAACGGCGCCGGGCTCGAAACGTGGTTGCAGGGTTTACTGAACAACGCCAACACGGGACACCTCGACATCGTCGTCGCCTCGCAAGGCTTGCCAGTCATTGGGAGCAATCCGCATCTTTGGATGGATCCGCAGTACGCGAAGCACTACGTCGGTCGCATACGCGACGCGCTCGTCTCGATCGATCCCGCGCATCGCGCACAGTACGAGCGTAACGCGACGGCATACGACCGTAAGCTCGACGCACTGACCGCGTGGATTCGCTCGCGCGTCGATACCGTGCCAAAGCAACAGCGCGTGCTCGTCGTCTTCCACAACGCGTGGCAGTATTACGACGACCGCTTCGGCATTCAGACGCTCGGCATCATCGAAGAGGCGCCGGGACAAGAGCCGAATCCGCACGATTTCGGGCACCTCGTCGATTTGGCGAAGCAGCACCACGTGCACGCAATTTTTGGCGAGCCTGAGTACAGCCCGAAGCTCGCGGACGCGCTCGCGCACGACGCAGGCATCTCCGTCGTTGAAAATCTCTACGACGACTCCATCGGGACGAGTCCTGACGTGAGCAACTACATCTCCATGCTGCGCTACGACACGCGCGAGATCGTACGGTCGCTGAAGTGACGCCCGCCGTCCATGCGCGGGATTTAGTCATCCGCTACGGCGACTTCGTCGCACTCGATCGCGCGACGTTCGATCTCGCATACGGCGAATCGCTCGGAGTCGTCGGTCCGAACGGCTCGGGAAAATCAACGCTGCTCAAGGCCATCGCCGGTCTCGTGCCGGCCGCAGACGGCGAGCTGCACGTGCTCGGCGTCGACCCGAGGCGGGTTGAGCCTGGAAGCATTGCATACGTTCCGCAAGTCGAGTCCGTCGATTGGACGTTTCCCGCGACGGTGTGGGACGTCGTCTCGATGGGGCGCTTTCCACGCCTGCGGTTTTGGCATGGGTTTGGCGTGGCGGACCGCGCCGCTGTCCAGCGCGCGCTCGACCTCGTGAAGATGGGCTCCCTCGCGCGTCGTCATATTGCGGAGCTATCCGGCGGCCAGCAGCAACGCGTTTTCGTTGCGCGTGCGCTCGCGCAAGAACCGAAGCTGCTTCTCCTCGACGAGCCGACCACTGGCGTCGACGCCGCGACAGAGTACGCGCTGCGCGAAGTCGTTCGCGATCTCGTGAACCGCGGGTTACCAGTCATTATGGCGACGCACGACCTCGACACGGTGGAGCAGTGGTTCGATCGCCTCATGGTGCTAGACCGTCGACTGCTTGCAATTGGAACTCCGCGCGACGTCGTCGCCTCCGGTGCGTATGCGTCGATTCGCGAGCACACGCACGTGCACGGCCATCTGCGTCTCGACCACGAGCCGCACGAAACCCACGCCCTGCACCCCGAGATTCATCCGTGAACGTTCTCACCGCGCCGTTTCACTATCCGTTCATGCTGCGCGCACTGCTTGCCGCGCTTTCGGTCGGAATGCTCTGCTCGGCGATGGGAACGTACGTCGTGCTGCGCCGCCTTGCGTTCATCGGCGACGGCATCGCGCATGCGTCGTTCGCCGGCATCGTCATCGCGTACATGCGTGGCGCGAACTATTACATGGGCGCTGCGGTCGTCGCCGTGCTCACGGCGCTCGGCATCGGCTTCGTGCACCGGCGTGGACGGATCTCTATGGACACGTCGATTGGTGTGCTCTTCACAGGTGCTTTTGCGCTCGGCGTCTTCCTGATGAGCCGTCAGAGCAACTACGCCGTCGATCTGCAGAGCTTTCTTTTCGGCGACATTCTCGCCGTCCAGGCGAGCGATCTCGCGATCGTCATCGGACTCGCGATCGTCGTCGCAATCGCGCTCGCGGTGCTCTACCGCGGCCTGCTCTACACGACGTTCGACCCCGTCGTCGCAGAAGCCGGCGGGATCCCCGCCGGCGCGTACGAGTACGCGCTGCTCGTGCTCGTCGCGCTCACGGTCATCATCGGCATTCAGTCGGTCGGCATCGTCCTCGTCGCCGCATTGCTCGTTACGCCCGCTGCGGCTGCGTATCAGCTCACGCACCGCTTCGCGCCGATGTTCGCGCTCTCGACGTTCTTTGGTGCGATCAGCTCGATCGGTGGATTATACTTATCGTATTACGCGCGCGGGTCGAGCGGTGCGACGATCGTGCTCTTCACAACCGTGCTGTTCTTTCTCGCGCTCGGCATCAGAAGCGTTCGTCAATCGGCGGCCCGGCGCACCGTCCACGTTTCGTCCCCGGTCCTCTCCAAGTAACCGGCGTTCGTCAGCGCGTCGAAGACCTCGCGAAGTGCGGCACGCTCGTTCTTGTTCGGCATGCCGGCCCATCGCATCGCCGCGTCGCCAAGCTCGATGCTCGTGCCTTCGTCGATCAACCCGCGCACGAATGACTGCGGCAGCTTCACGCGTTCCATCCGCCGCGCAAGCGGTGCGAGTGCAGCGTCAAGGCTGTCGGTAGTCGACGGTATCTGCACCGGCGGTGGCTCTGCCGGCTCGTCCGGCCCGGCGACGACGCGCGCAATTGCCGCATCGCTGATCGCGGGAAAGAACTCGCCGAACATTGCCGCAAGCGCGTGCAACGGCACGGCGTTGACGACGCGCCGCCGTCGCTCGATGCCGCGCAGCATTGCGCGCGCCACGCGTTCGGGCTTTGCCGCGATGGCGTCGCGTTCGCGCTTCTTACCCGCTCGCTCCGAGAACTCGGTGTCGACTGCTCCGGGATCGACGTACGTTACCGCGATGTCCTCAGTACGCAACTCGCGCCGCAGTTGCGACGCGGCTCCACGAATCGCCGCTTTTGCGGTGCAGTAGCCACCGTAGTACGGTGCCGGCACGCGCGCGAGTCCGGATCCGACGAAGACGAGTCCGCCGTGCGTCGCGCGTAACGCAGGAAGCGCGGCTTTCGAGATGCGCAGCGGCGCTGCGACGTGCGTCTGCCACTGGACGTCGAGAGCGGCGTCGCTCTGCTCCAGGAGCGTTCCAGGAGCGCCGTGCCCGGCATTATTCACGATGACGTCGATGCGGCCGAAGGCGCGCAGCGCCGTGTCGACGATCCGCTGCGGCGTCGCGCGGTCGACGACGTCGGCCACGAGCGTCTCCGTCTCTCCCCCGTCTGCGCGGATCTCGGTTGCAAGCTGCGCGAGGCGCTCCGCGCGCCGCGCGACGAGAAGCACGCGCCATCCATGGCGCGCAGCCTCGCGTGCGAGCGCTCGTCCGATGCCCGAAGAGGCACCGGTGACGACCATCACGCGAGCGTCACTCATATTGGCGGCAGTACTCGCGATACGCATCGCAGATTCCTTGCGGAAGCGATGCGTAAAACGCGTTTTCGTCGCCCATTGCCGGCGGTGCGACGTCGCAGACCTCCGGCGACGCATCCGCGAACTCGGCGAGCGCGTGCGCGACGGGTTTCTCGCTGCCATCGGCGCGAACGATGCCGAAATGCAGCTCGTGCGGTGCTAAGTCGAACGGGGGGAGCGTTGCCAGCGATGGTTCGTAATCTGCCCAGCACCACCAGAGCGCGCCGAGCGCACCGCGTTGCGCGAGGCGCTGCAAGACCGCGCGCGCGTACGAGGCCATCTCCTCTTCGCTCAGACATCCCATGCCGTTAATGCTGGTCCCTCCGGCCGGACACTGCGGGTTGCCAAACTCCGTAAAGAGGACGCGTTTCTTGCTGAACGACTCGATGAGCGCGCACGAGAAAGGCACGACGTTCGGATCGTCCTTGCCGCGCGAAAACGTTGCATACACCGGGTAGCCGTGCATCGTTGCAAACTCCCACGGCTTCGCAAGCAACGACGGGCGCAGATGTCGATCGCGCTCGATGTCCTCGCCGTGCGTTCCCGCCGTGCACGGCGCCCCCGACGTTTCGAGCAATGCCTGCGTAAGGCGGACGCTCCATGCCGCTGCGTCCTCCGGCGTAGCCGGTTCGCGCATATTCGAAAACTCGTTTCCGAGATCCCACGCGTACAACGCGGGATTGCCGCGCGTTCGCTCGCCGAGCGCACTCGCAAGTCGTACCTGCGCTGCAAGCAGCTCCTCGTCTGCGTAGAAATCGCCGATGCCATACGGTGACGTTGCCCCGTGCGCGATCGTGCGAAAGCGTCCGTGAGGAGTCTTCGGGTCGAGCGTCCACGATGGAAGCCAGTTGACGCCGCTCATGTGACCGCAGAAAAGCGTCGGAATCGCCACGAGTTTCGCCTCGACGATCGCTTCGAGCACAGCGTCGAAGTGACGAAGCGCAACGCTTTCAACCCTATCGCGCTCAGGAGCAAACGCCTCCCACGATAAAAAGAAGCGCACGACGTCGAACCCAAGACCGGCGATGCGCGCAAGATCCTCACGGATTTCTCCGAGGTCGAAGCGCTGCCACATATACATGGCGCTCCTGCGCGGCCAATAGTTGATTCCCATGAGAAAGCGCGCCATGCCAGGGTCCTTCGACGGCGAAGCGAAGCGCTCCGCGATGGCGCAAACGAGCGGGCGAGCGATGGTCGGCATCATCATGGGCAGCCGCTCCGATTGGGACGCGATGACGCCCGCACTCGAGACGCTTGCAGCGCTCGACGTTCCGTACGATGCGCGCGTCGTCTCCGCGCATCGCATGCCCGACGAGATGTTCGAGTACGCGCAATCGGCGATGCAGCGCGGATTGAAGGTGATCATCGCAGCGGCCGGCGGCGCAGCGCACCTGCCCGGCATGACGGCGTCGAAAACGCTGCTTCCGGTAATCGGGGTGCCGGTTCGCTCAAAAGCGCTCGGCGGGGTCGATTCGTTTTTGTCGATCGCGCAAATGCCGCCCGGCGTTCCAGTCGCGACGATGGCGATCAACGGCGCCGTCAATGCGGCGCTGCTTGCCGCCCGCATCCTCGCACTGAACGACGCCGCGGTTGCGACGCGGCTGCGTGCCTACGTTCTCAACATGCACGACGAAGCGGCCCGCAGCACGCCGTGATCGAGGCGATCGGCGTCATCGGCGGCGGCCAGTTGGGCCGCATGCTGACGCTCGTCGCCAAACGAATGGGATATCGCGTCGTCGTTCTCGATCCGCAGGATCGCTCTCCGTGCGGGCAGGTGGCCGACGAGCAGATCGTCGCGCGTTACGACGACGAGAGCGCGGTGCGAGAACTCGGGCGCCGCACCGATATCGTTACGTATGAGTTCGAGAATATTGCGATCGAGTCGGTGCGGATGTTGGAGGAGAGCGGCGCTTGCGTGACGCCTTCGAGCGCCGTGCTTGCGGTCACGCAGGACCGCGTGCGCGAGAAGGCGTTCGTGAACGCCTGCGGCGTGAAGACGACGCCATTTGCGGCAGTATCTTCGGAGCGCGATCTCAATGGCGTCGCCGCAAGCGTCGGCTTTCCCGCGATTTTAAAAACGGCGCAAGGCGGATACGACGGAAAAGGGCAGTGGCGCGTTACCTCACTCGACGATGCGCGCAAGGCGATCGCGGACGCGAATGACGACGCGCTCGTCCTCGAACGCGTCGTCGATTTTGCCCGAGAGCTCAGCGTCGTCGCGACACGCGCTTCCGACAACAGCATCGTGGCCTTTCCCGTGGCGGAAAACGTTCACGACGGCGGCATTCTCGACACGACGATCGCGCCGGCAAGAATATCCGACGCGACCGCTCAGCGCGCTCGAGAGATTGCAATACTCATAGGCGGGCGCTTGAAGATCGTCGGCACGTACTGCGTCGAACTCTTT
>JASHPC010000202.1 GCA_030038335.1 Vulcanimicrobiota bacterium | reverse complement strand
TCGAGCGCGCGTTCAACGAACTCGGCGGCGACGGTCGTTCCGCCTACGGCTTCGATGACGACGTCGACGTGCGGGTCGTCGATGAGCGCGATCGCGTCTCCGGTGCGGCTCGTCGCGATGCCGCGAACCTCGCACCGCACGCCGGTTCGGCGTTCGATCGCGTCGGCTCGGTCGCGCAATCTCTTCGCGACCGCTTTCCCAACGGTTCCGTGTCCGAGCAGGGCGATGCCTGCGGTCAACTGCATTCTCGGTACTCCTTGTGAGACGGGAAGTGCGAGAAACAAAAAGCCCCTCGCGTGCGAGGGGCGTCTTGTGAAGCTCTGTTGTGTTTTTCTTACGTTTCGCTTCGCACGACGGCCCTCGGCGCTTGCATCATCGACATACAGCACATGAAGGGCATCGTCATCGCGGTCGAGCGAAACATTTCGTGCACGATAACACGCTGCGGCTCAGGATGTCAAGCGTGACGAGCGGGCGGCGAGGGTAGTAGTCCTTAAGGACGGCCCCGAGGGTGACGCTGGGGGTTGTGCAGCGGCGACGTTGATTGTCGAAACTCGCTCGTGATATGGTGATAAGGATATGCGCACTAAGAGTAAAGCGAAATGCCTGAGATTGATGGATCAAGTCTCGAATGACGACCGCGCCTTTGCGATGACAAAGCGAGGGAAACGCGCATCCAGTCCTCTTTCTGGCAAGGGAGATAAGTCACCGTTCGTCGGTTTCTTAAGTGGATGCGTTGTTCGCGCGCATCGCATTGACGAACCGACCGGGGAGTGGTAGGCGCGGGCTTCCGTTCAGGCGGTTTATGTGACGATCGTTGCGTCGCCAGCGAGCGCGGAGGCGATCGTCTGTTCCTTTGGGGAGCAAACGTAGGACGCGGCGGCTCCGTTGCGGACCGCCGTAGCCGCGGCAACGAGCTTCGGCTTCATCGACGAGCGGCACGCATCCGTCGCGGCAAATGCAAGGGCTTCATCGGGACTGAAGTGGTCGACCGCGGAGTCTGGATCGTCGAGATTGCGTAGGACGCGCGGTACGTTTGTGACGACGATGAAGGCGCTCGCGCGAAGTGCGGCCGCGATCGATGCCGCTGCGAGATCGGCATTCACGTTGTAAGCGTGCGTGCTGTCTTCGGCGACGGCAAGTGGCGCGATTACCGGGAGAATCTTGCGTTCGAGAAGAGCGCGCACTAACGTGGGATCGCAGGAGACGATCTTGCCGACGAAGCCGAGATCACTGCCGTCGGAAGCGGTCGCGCGACGTGCTACCAGCGTACGCGCGTCTTCACCGCTGATACCGGCCGCCTTCATGCCGAGAGCAGTGCACGCACGCACGAGCCGTTTGTTGAGCGTCCCGCAGAGAACGGCTTCGGCGATTTCGAGCGTCGTCGCGTCGGTGACGCGCTGGCCTTCCACCCGTTCGGTCACCACGCCGCGCTCTTGAAGCGCGCGGTCGATCTCGGGTCCTCCGCCGTGGACGAGAACGACCTCCGTTCCGCGCGCCTGCAGCGCCGCGATCTCGGCGAGAAGTTGGTCGGGTGGTGGTCCCTCGACTACGCTCGGGATGACACGGGCGCCGAGAGCGGCGCCGCCGTACTTGACGACGATCGGGCCGCGAGGGGTTGCATGATTATGCCGCACCATGTATAAATATGCAATACGATGACGGTTTCCTACGTGGCCGGTCCGGCCTCGACCCTCTTTGGGCGCCACTTTCTCGAAGTGACGGATTTCACGCCGGCGGAGCTTCGGCGTCTCTTGGATTTGGCCCGGTACTTGAAGGTGCAGGCGCGCAGCGAGCAGCGCACGCTGCTGCGCGACCGCACGCTCGCGATGCTCTTCGAGAAGCCGTCCTTGCGCACGCGTGTCTCCTTTGAAGTCGCGATGACGCAACTCGGAGGCGACGTGTTCTTCGCACAGGGGAGCGAGTTCATGATCGGTGCGCGCGAGACGCCGGAAGACGCAGCGCGCGTTCTCTCGCGTTATGTGGACGCAATCGTCGTGCGCACGCACGCGCACGAGCCGCTGCAGCGCTTCGCGCAGTCCGCGAGCGTCCCGGTCATCAACGCGCTTTCAGCGCGCGCACATCCGTGCCAAGCGCTGGGAGACATGCTCACGATTCAGGAGCGCTTCGGCGGCATCGCCGGATTGCGGATTGCGTACGTCGGTGACGCGCGCAACAACGTCGCGGCGTCGCTTGCCGAAGCGGCGGTGATGCTTGGAGCGACCGTGCAATTCGGATGTCCGCCGACGCACCGGCCCTCGGAGTCGTATCTCGCAAAGCTCGACGCTCTCGGATCGCAGAGCGGAGGATCTGCGCGTGCCTTCAGCAATGCGGTGCGCGCCGTGCGCGAGGCCGACGTCGTTTACACGGACGTCTGGACGTCGATGGGCGAGGAGCGCTACCGCGAGCGCAACGACGCGATGCTGCGGCCGTATGCAGTAACCGAAGAGCTCTTTTCGTACGCGCAGCCGGCTGCAGTCTTCATGCATTGCCTTCCCGCGCATCGTGGTGAAGAGACGGTCGCGGGCGTCATCGACGGTCCGCGCAGCGCCGTCTTCGACGAGGCCGAGAATCGCATGCACGCGCAAAAGGCGCTTCTCGCGGCGCTTCTCACTGAACTGAAAGGCATACCCGTATGAAAGAAGATCGTCAGCGAGCGATTCTGACGCTCGTCGCGACGCGCCCCGTGCACTCGCAAGAGGAGCTCGTCGCGTTGCTCGAACGCCAGGGCTACGACGTGACGCAAGCGACGGTGTCTCGCGACATCAAGGAGTTGGGGCTCGCGAAAGTTCCCATTCGCGAGAGCGGCGGCGATATTTTCAAATACGTCGTGCCGAATGCCGCGGTGAGCTACGTGAGCCGGTTGCATCGCGCGGTCGCCGAGCTCGTGACGAGCATTGAAGGCAGCGTGAATCTCATCGTGCTGCGCACGCCGCCGGGAAGCGCGATGCTCGTCGCGTCGGCTATCGACGAAGCGGGGTGGCCGGAGGTGCTCGGCACGATGGGTGGCGACGACACCGTGCTCACGGTCGTGCGTTCTCCCGAAGAAATGCCCGTCATCAAACAACGTTTTCTCGACTTGAAAGGAAGCAGTGCAGCGTGAGCCGGATCGTTCTTGCCTACTCGGGGGGCCTCGACACCTCGGTACTTTTGAAGAAACTCATTGCCGAGGGAAACGAGGTCGTTGCACTCACCGCGGACCTCGGTGAGAGCGACGCGTCGACGGCGCTTTCAACGGGCTCGTCGAGCGGCGATCCCGCAGCAGAGCTCGAGCACGTTCGGAAAAAGGCGCTTGCGCTCGGCGCAATCGATGCGGTGGTGCTCGACGTTCGGGAGCGCTTCGTGAACGAGTACGTCTATCCGGCGCTGCGCGCGAACGCGAAGTATCAGGGCGTCTATCCGCTTTCGGCGGCGCTCTCGCGTCCGCTCATCGGTGCGTTGCTCGTAGAAACGGCGCACGGAACGGGCGCGGACACGGTCGCGCACGGCTGCACGGGCAAGGGAAACGATCAAGTTCGCATCGAGCTTGCGGTACGTGCGCTCGATCCGCATCTGAAAGCACGCGCGCCGCTGCGCGAGCATCCGCTCTCGCGTCCCGACGCGATGGCGTATGCGGCCGAGCACGGGATTCCCGTCAAGCATACTGCGGAGAAACCATATTCCATCGACGCAAATCTCTGGGGACGTTCGATCGAAGCCGGTATTCTCGAAGACCCTTGGAGCGCGCCGCCGGAGGACGCGTACGCGTGGACCGCGGGACCGGACGCGCGGCCGCGCGAGGCGGACGAGATCGTCATTCATTTTGAGGGTGGTGTACTGTCGTCCCTCAACTTCGGGAGCGTTGCTCCCTACGCTCGGGATGACAGAAGTGGGGCTGCGATGATTGCGGCGCTGAACGTGCTCGCGGGAAAGCACGGAGTTGGCAGGATCGACATGGTAGAGGATCGCGTCATCGGCATGAAATCGCGCGAGGTGTACGAGGCGCCCGCCGCGACCGTCCTCGTGCTCGCGCATCAGACGCTCGAGCGTCTCGTACTCACGCGCGACGAGCTGCGGTTCAAGGCGTCGTGCGATCAGAAATACGCGGAGCTGACGTACGACGGGCTTTGGATGTCGCCGCTGCGCGCGGCGCTGGACGCATTTAACGCGTCGAGCGCGTCGCGCGTGACCGGCGACGTGCGCGTGCGCTTGCACCAGGGAAGCGCGACGGTGACGGGCGTGCGCTCTTCGTTCGCGTTGTACGAGGAATCGCTCGTGACGTACGGGCACGGCGATGCATTCGATCATCACGCGGCCGACGGATTCATTCGCTTGCACGGTCTACCGCTCGATCTCGTTGCGCGAGTTGGGAATCGGTCCCTCGACTTCGCTTCGCTACGCTCGGGATGACAGGGTGACGAAGGCGTCGTTGCAGTGGGGCGGGCGCTTCGCACAGCCGCCCGATGCTTCACTGCTTGCATTCGGTTCGTCACTCGAGGACGACTTCGTTCTCGCGCCGTTCGACGTGCGGTGCTCGATCGCGCACGTGACCGCGCTGTCTCGCGGTGGCATTGTGAGCAGTGCAGTCGCTACCGCGCTTCGCGATTCGCTGCGCGTCGTCGTGGCGGAGATCGAAAGCGGCGTCTTCGCGGCGTGGGCGCGTGCACGCGGCGCGGAAGATATTCACGGCGCAATCGACGAGCGCGTGCGCGAGCTTTGTCCTGGAGGGGAAGGCGAGTACCTGCACGCGGGGCGTTCGCGCAACGATCAGGTTGCGACGTCGCTTGCGCTCTATGCGCGCGACAGGGCCGAGAAAGGCGCTGCGATTGCACGAACGATCGCACGAGGTCTTGCAGAACGCGCGAAGACGGCGTTGGAAAGCGAGGCGACGCTCGCGGCAACGACGCATTGGCAGCCTGCGCAGGCGGTGTTGCTCGCATTCTGGCTCGTGGCCGCGGCAGAGCCGTTCGTACGTGCGGTGCGACGCTTCGAGCGGGCGCGCGCGGATGCGACCGCGTTTTGTCCCCTCGGCTCCGGTGCGGTGGGCGGATCGACGCTCCCGCTCGATCGCAATGCTGCAGCGCAGGAACTCGAGTTTGCGTTTCCGTCGCGCAACGCCATGGACGCGATTGGATCGCGCGACGCCGTACTCGACGTTGCGTACGCGTACGCACGTGCGGTCGTCGACGCGTCGCGTGTTGCCGCAGAGCTCGTCATTTGGTGCACGCCGGCCTTCGGATACGCGCGCCTGGGAGACGCTGCGTCGACGGGCTCGAGCCTCATGCCGCAAAAGCGTAATCCGGATCCGTTCGAGCTCGTGCGCGGCGTCGCAGCGGAGGTGTGCGGTGCGCAAGCGAGCGCACTCGAATCGCTGCGTGGGCTGCCGCTTTCGTACCATCGGGACCTTCAGGTGAGCAAGCGTCTTGCGCTCCGCGCCGTCGAACAGGGCCTTGCGACGCTGCACGCGTTCGCGGCGGCACTCTCCGAAGTGGAGTTCAACGACGCCGCGATGCGCGCGCACGCGGACGACGGCTATACGGTCGCAACGGATATTGCGGACGCGCTCGTGCGCACCGGGGTTTCGGCGCGGCGCGCGCACGGACTCGTTGGCGCTGCAGTTGCGATTGCGGAGAAGGCGGGGCGTCCGCTGAACGTGTCGGATTTGAACGCGATCGCAAAGGAAGCGGGGCTCGAGCGACTCCAGGCGCCGCTCGACGCACTCGAGTCAGTTCGCGCAAAGTGCACGATCGGTTCAACGCATCCGCAAGAAGTTGCCGCTTCGATCGAAGCGATTGAAGGCGA
>JASHPC010000201.1 GCA_030038335.1 Vulcanimicrobiota bacterium | reverse complement strand
GCGCGCAGCGGTGTCCCGGACGCGCGAAGTTGCTGATCTCGTATTGCTCGTATCCGGCGCGCTCGAGCCGTTCCATTGCGATCGCGTAGAGCTCGGCTTCTTCGTCCTGCCCGCAGAAACGCTCGGGCTCCCGCTCTCGCAGTACCGCGTACGGCGTTCCTTCCTCGACGGTCAAACCATAGGTGGAGACATGATCGACGTCGAGCGCGACGGCGCGTTCGAGCGACTCGCGCCACGAGGACGCCGTCTGTCCCGGCACGGCGAACATGAGGTCGATGCTAACGGATGATATACCGGCGAAGCGTGCGGCCTCAACCGCTCGTTTCACGTCCGCTTGCGTATGTCCGCGCCCGAGCACGCGGATCTCTGCGTCGACGAACGATTGCACGCCAATCGAAAGACGCGTCACGCCCGCGTCGCGATACCGAATGAAGTCGCCCTCTTTGACGAGCTCTGGATTGATCTCGACGGAAATCTCACTGCAGCCACCGTCGTCGCCGAATCGTTGTTTGAGTCTCTCCACCAGCGAGCCAAGCGTCGCCGCATCGTACGCGTTCGGCGTTCCGCCGCCAAGGTACAGCGTCTCGGCCCGGCGCCCTTCCATAGGTTCGGCTTCTGCCTCGAGCGCCCGCAGGTATCGCCTTGCTTCGCTCGCGCGATACGGCCACTTGGCGAAGTCGCAGTACGGGCATAGATACGGACAGAATGCTAGGTGCACGTATAACCCTGGGCTCATCGCGCGCACCTATCCAACGCAGATCCCAACAGCACCGGCTCCGCCGTGCGTCGCGATAACGGGGCCGGCCTCCCAAACATCGAGCATGCGCGGGCGGACGTTGCCAAAACGCTGCAACAGGCGCTTTCGGTTCTCTTCTGCACGCTCGGGAGCGTTTGCGTGCATAATGATAAAGCGTGCGCGCTCCGGCTCCGCGAGCCCGTCGAGCGCGAGATCTAGCATCATCTCCTGTGCGCGCGCGAACGTGCGCACCTGTGCCTTGGCTATCACCTGCCCTTCCTCGACGGATAAGACCGGCACGACGCGCATGATCGTGCCGAGCGCGGCTTGCGCGCGGCCAATGCGCCCCGTGCGCTGGAGATGCGAGAGATCGGGAATGCACGCGAGAAAGCGATGCCGCTGCAGCGACGCATCGAGGTCCGCGAGAATCGCATCGGACCCCGCGCCGGCACTCGCCATCTCTACTGCCTGCAGCACCATCAACGCGAGTCCGCCCGAGGCGCTGCGAGAGTCGAGGACGTCGATCCTGCGTTCCGGGAATCTCTGCGCTGCCATGCGCGCCGAGTTGATCGTCCCCGAAAGGAGTGACGAGATCGTGACGCACACGATGTCGCCGTCAGCCTGCGCGAAGGCTTCTTCGAACATCGCCGGCGTGGGCTGCGAGGTGCCCGGAAGCGTCTTCTCGGTAGCGAGCTTCTTGTAGAAATCCGAGCGCGAGAGATCGACGTAGTCGCGGTACGATCGATCGCCGAACGTGACGAAGAGCGGGACGATCGTCACGCCGACGCGTTCGGCGAGCGCAGGGTCGATATCGGACGTGCTATCCGTCACGACGGTGACGGCCATTGGGACCTATTCTGCTTGCGCAGCGCCGTACGGTGGCGTGAGAAGACCCGCAATCTTTCCCACGACGTCGTGCCGCACTTCTTGGACTGCCGCCTCGATTGCGCGCTTGATCGCATTTCGGCTCGAGCGCCCGTGCGTGACGAGACAGTTACCGCGCAGGCCGAGCAACGGCGCGGCACCGTACGTCTCGTAGTCGAAGCGGCGTCGCAGCCGGCGCAGCTCCGGCGCGAGCATCAACGTTCCCAGCTTCGTGAGCGGGCTTCCGCCGAGCAGCGTTTCGCGAACGACCTTGGCGAGATCGGAGGCGATGCCCTCACCCGCCTTCAGTACCACGTTTCCTACGAAGCCGTCGGTGACGACGACGTCGGCAACATTATGAAAGAGATCCTTCCCCTCGACGTTGCCGATGAAGTTCACGGGCGCGGAGTCGAGAAGCCTTGCCGCTTCGAGCGCCTGCTGATTGCCCTTCGTTCGCTCTTCGCCGATGGAGATCACCGCGACGCGTGGGGACTCTATGCCGAGCACTTCGTGCGCGTATGCCGATCCCATGATCCCGAACTGCACGAGCCACTCCGGTCTGCAATCGACGTTTGCGCCCGAATCGAGCAATACCGTCGGCCCGTTGAGCGCCGGCCATACGGTCGCGATCGCCGGACGCGCGACGCCCTCGATCGTGCGCAGCTTGACGAGCGCAATGGCGAGAAACGCGCCGCTATTGCCCGCAGAGACGACGGCGTCGACGTCGCCTTGCTTCAAGAGCGAGACCGCGACGCCGAGCGAGGTACGATCGGCGGATCGCAGGGCCTGCGACGCTTGCTGCTCCATGGGAACGGTATCGGGCGCATGACAGACGTCGATCGTCCGCGCGGCGTTACCGTGCAGCATCGGGCGTATGCGCGATTCGTCGCCCGTAAGGACGACGTCGGCGTCGATCTCGGCCGACGCCAGCACGGCACCTGCGACGATCTCTTCCGGGGCATGATCGCCGCCCATCGCGTCGACGACGATGCGAGGTCTTCGCGACGCGCTACTCATCGAACGTCACCCAGTATTCGGCGTTCTTCATGCCCCCGTAATAGTACTCGGCGTCCGTGTCCGCGTTCATCGAGCGAAGCTCCTCGCTCAGGCGCTGTGCGTCCTTCTCGCGCTGCGCTCCACCGTAGTACAGCGTCACCAGGCCTCCCGTGGCGCCTCGCATTGCTGCCACCAGATCGAGTGCCACGTCCGAAACCGTCTCGCCGGCGAACCATCGGTCGCCGTAGACAGCCGCCGCTTTCCCGCGGGCGACCGAAACGCCTCCAGCGACAGCCGTCTTGCTCGCGATAAAGATACGTGCGCTGCGAGTTCTCGCGATTGCGCGGTCCATCTCCTCGATTGGCCGCGGACCTTCACCGCGCAAGGCAATGAGCGCGTTCACGCCTTCTACGACGTTCTCCGTTGGAATGACTCGCGCGTTCTTTGCGCAAAGCGCCACCGCTTCACGCGCGGCAGCGACGACGTTCGCGTCGTTTGGAAACAAGAGCGTCTCGTCGCCGACCGTATTGTTGAGCGCGAGAACGAGCTCACCAACGCTGGGACTCCCACTCGTTACGAGCGCGACTTCTGCGCCGAGCTCCTTGACGATCGTTTCGAAACCGGGACCGGGAACGACGGCGACGATCGAGCGCTCCACGCGCGGTCCATCGATGAGGAGCATGGCATGCTGCTGCGCCATGTCGTCGACTTTCACGCGCGTTATCGTTCCGTGTCGCGTTGCAACGCTCTTCACGCGATCCGGATCGTCGGTGTGAACGTGCACCTTGATCGTGGGAGGCGCGCCGACGACGAGAAGCGACTCACTTCGCGGCTCCAGCGCTCGGCGTAGCTCCGCAATGCTACAGGTTGCGTCTTCGAGAACGAGCTCGGTACAGTAGTGCATGACTCCGACGCTCTGCTTCGGACTAAAGACTTCGGCGCGAACTGGTCTGCGAGGGAATGCCGTCGAGCGGACTCGTCCCTCGGGCAAAAGTGCGAGCGCCCCTTCCAAAAAATACGTGAAACCCGCGCCCCCGGCGTCGACGACGCCGGCATCTCGCAAGGCCGGCAACTGCTCGGGCGTTCGATCGACTGCGTCGTTTGCGAAGCGCAAGACGCCGGAGAGAAAGCGCACGAGATCCGGCTCGTGCAATGCGAGACGGTAGGCGGCGTCGGCAGCGGCATCGGCGACGGAGACGATCGTGCCCTCCGTCGGATTTTGCAGCGCCTGTCGCGCCGCGGCAGCCGCTTCGCGAACGCCGGTTGCGACGGAAAACGTGTCCAACGAATCTCGATGGCGCACGTGATGCGCGAATCCGCGCAGCATCTGTGCGAGGATGACGCCGGAGTTTCCACGCGCTCCCACGAGGGCTCCATCAGCGGCTCGGCTTGCAACCTGTGAGACCGGCCCGTTGCCGCTCGCATAGGCGGCTCGCGCAGCCGAGCGTGCGGTGAGATACATATTCGTCCCGGTGTCTCCGTCGGGAACGGGGTAGACGTTGAGGTCGTTGAGGACAGAGCGATACTTCTTCAGATAGTGACTCCCGGCCGCAAGGAAACGCGCGTAGCCGCGGCCATCTAGGTTTGGGAGGTCCACGCGGCGCCGTCTTTCGTGCCGGCTCGATGAATCCCGGTTGCACGGCCCCCGACCTCATGCTATCATTCCGTCGTTGTCCGGCCCTCATGGCCGGCCGACGCATTTCTAGGGCATAGAGGAGAGTGGCGTGGCGAAGTTCTGTGAAATCTGCGGCAAAGGGCCGAAAGCGGGCAACCGCGTGAGCCACGCTATGAACAAGACGAAACGCCGTTGGCTACCGAATCTTCAGTCTGTGAAGATCGACGACCACGGCCGTCATCGGACGGCGCGCGTCTGCACCGCGTGTCTGCGCTCCAAGCGCGTCACGCGCTCCGTTTAAGCGCCGAAGTGTTCCCACCCCGTTCGCGGTAACGGCGATTCGGCGCCGTTTTCCATTCGCACGATCTCCCGTTCGCTTCGCGTGACGCCGACGCGCACGAGCTCGCTTCCAAAGCGCGCGTAAAAACGCTGCGCCAAACGATCGAACGCGCGCGCACGCACGGCGACAACGAGCTCGTACTCTTCTCCTCCCGCAAGCGCATACGTTTCGGGATCATGGCCGAGCGCGAGCGCTGCCTCGCGCGCGCATGCAGCGACCGGCACAGATTCGACGATCACGCCGACGTCACTCGCTTCGCAGAGCCGCGCCAGATCCGTTGAAAGTCCGTCCGAGCAGTCCATCATCGCGCGTACGTTCGCACTCGCCGCAAGCCAGCGCCCCTCGCGCGCACGCGCGATGGGACGGCGGTGCGCGGCTAAAGCCTGCTCCCGCTCGGGCGGCTGAAGTGCCACGGCGCCCCGTGCGACGTCGAGCCCCGCTCGACTCGCGCCGAGCGGCCCCGTCACGGCGATGACGTCGCCTTCGCGCGCTCCCGAACGCAGCTTCAAATTCGACGCTCGCACTTCCCCGACTGCCGTCATCGCGACGGTGAGCACGGGTGCCCGCGTCAAATCGCCGCCGACGACAGCCATGCCATACTCTTTCGCCGATGCAGCGATCCCGCGATAGACGTCGATCGTACTTTCGATGCCGCCCGGTGGAGCGCCGAGCGCAATCGTCGCAAGCACGGGCCGCGCGCCCATCGCGGCAAGGTCGCTGACGTTCGCAATCGTCGTTCGCCATCCGACGTCGTACGGCGACATCGTCTCGCTCGTGAAATGGATGCCCTCCACGAGCGCGTCCGTGGTGATCACGCTGCGGTGCGAGCGCGACGGCTGCCAAACTGCAGCGTCATCGCCGATTCCGACGAGAACGCGATGCGTCTGCGTCCCCGCGACGATCTCAGCCAGTCGCGCGACGATCTCGTCCTCACGCAACTGCGCGGCCATCATAGCAGCGCGCGCAGACGGCGCAGCGCACCTCCAGGATCGCCGCCATCAAAGACGGCGGAGCCCATAACGACGACATTTGCACCCGCATTCACGACGTCGCGCAGATTCGACTCGCCGACGCCGCCGTCGACTTCGAGTAAGCACGCGGGATTGCGCCGGTCGATGAGCTCGCGCGCTTGCCGAAGCTTCTCCATCGCGCGCGGGATGAAGCGCTGCCCCGATCGTCCCGGGTTGACGGACATCACGAGCACGATATCGCAGTCGTCGATGACGTCTTCGAGCATCGCCACTGGCGTCTGCGGACAGATCGCGACTCCCGCGCGCGCGCCGGTTGCATGCAAATCCGCGAGCAATCCTTGCGCGTGCGTCGTCGCTTCTAGGTGAAACGTCACGAGACTCGCTCCCGCCTCGCAGAAAACTCTTGCGGACCGCTCCGGCTCTTCGATCATCAGGTGACAGTCCAGCGGAATGCGCGCCATGCGATGGAGATCGCGAACGATCTTCGGGCCCCACGTAATTGCTGGAACGAACTGTCCATCCATGACGTCGACGTGGAGATAGTCGGCGCGAGCATCCTCAACCGCAGTTATCTCTTCCCCGATGCGCGCGAAATCCGCTGAAAGAAGCGATGGCGCGAGGGCGATCATCCGTGCGCGCTTTCAACGGGTGACGGCGAAGGACGCCCGTAGACGTTCGGCGGCTCGACGCCAAGTCGCGTTTCGCCGACGAGAACGTTGTCGGCGTACATATCCACGACCGACGTCCCAAGCGCCGTCACGGTGAAGTCGAGCTTTTGGCCCGGCTGCGCGTATGCGTCGTACAGGTTCCACGCTCCGGTCGCGTCGTGTACCACGAGCCGCACGTGAATCTGCTGATCCGGACGCAGATTGTCCGGAACGGGCACCGACGCGAGCAAGTGTACCTGCCGGAGAATGTATCCCGACTCGAGGGGCCCCGCGCTGACTTGCAACGAGACCGGTTGGAAGGACGCGATCGTCGTTCCCGGGTCGGGTTGCTGGCGCGCGACCATGCCGTGTGCCGGACCCGACGCGCCAAGCGGCGTCCAAACGACCTGGCCGAGCTTGATGCCGCTTTTTTCGGCAAGTGCCCTCGCCCCGTCGACGTTCATGCCGACGAAGTTCGGCACACGCAGCGTCGAAGCGCCGCCGCGACTGACGACGAGGTTCACGACCTGGCCTTCCGTTACGTTCGCGAGCGGATCGGGCCGTTGAGAGATGACGTGCCCATCGGGTACGACGTCGCTGCGCTGATAGGAGATCGTTCCAAGCTGCAGGTGCGCGCGCGAAAGATCGAGTCCCACCTCGCGCATCGACTGATAGCGCAGATCAGGCATGGATCGCTCGACGATGCCCGAGCTGACCACGAGCGATATCTGCCGGCCCGGCCGGACCTGCGCGCCCGCAACCGGCTGCTGGTTGACGACGGTTCCCGCGGGATACTGGTCGCTCGTGATGCGCTCGACGATCTGCGACGTCAGTCCGAGCCGTGATAGTTGCGCGTTCGCGTCGGCAACAGCTTCACCCGAAAGCGAAGGAACGCTCACCGTGCTCGACGGTGGAACGAGAAAATCGTGGATCGCGTGTCCGAACCACACGACGACTGCGACGAAGCAGACGAGCACGACGGTGAATATCCAGTCGCGCTGACCGTTCGTGCGATTTTGACTCACTTACGCAAGCGCTTCGGCAACAGCGGCTTCCGAAATGTCGAGCGTGCTGAAGATACGCTGTACATCTTCATGCTCGTCGAGCGTCTCTAAGAACGTCAACGTCTGCTGCAACGCCGATCCATGCAGCTCGAGCTTGTTTTTCGCACGCATCCCTAAGTACGCGTCCCTGACGACGAGTCCGCGCTCGCGTAAGGCGTCGCGCACGGCGGCGAGCGCGGCGGGCTGCGTGTAGACCGTCGCCTCGTCCGGATCGTATTCGAGATCCTCGACGCCCTCGACGAGAACGTCTTCTGTCAATCCCTCCTCCGATCGTCCCTTTGGATTGATTTCGATGAAGCCGAACGGGTCGAACATCCATGCAACGCTGCCGCTCTCGCCGAGCGTGCCGCCCTGTTTGGAAAACAGAAAGCGGAGTTCGCCGGCCGTGCGATTGCGATTGTCCGTTGCGGCGTCGACGATGACCGCGATACCGTGCGGACCGTATCCTTCGTAACGCAACTCTTCGATCGCAGCCGCGTCCGACTGCCCGGCCGCGCGAGCAATCGCGCGCTTGACGTTCTCCCGCGGCATATTGCTCTCGCGCGCTTTTTCCACGGCTACCTTGAGGCGATAGTTCGCCTCGGGATCGCTCGAACCGGAGCGCGCGGCGACAATGATCTCCTTGCTCAGCTTCGTGAAGAGCGCGCCGCGCTGCGCGTCGGCCTTTCCCTTCCGAAGCTTGATGTTATGAAACTTGGAGTGGCCCGACATGCACGCAGGGGCTTCGCCTCGACCCGCGGGGAGCCCCGCACGTTAACCCGGCCCGATGATCCACGTCGGGAGCCACATGCGCGCGTGCCACGCATCGTACGAGATCGGCCACGCCGAGAGGATGGGGAAGAAAAACACGAACGCTGCGACGATCGCGCAACCAACCGCGACGACGGCACCTCTCGTGAGAAACGCAACGAGACGCGCGTCGCTGCGTTCGGCGGCGGTGCGGCCCTTCCGCGCGCCGACCATCTGCCAGACGCGCTGCATGACGATCGCATTGCAGAGACAGATGAGCGGGATGTTCACGTAAAAGTGATACTCCCATGCGAGGCGCGGAGATTTCGCCCATGGCAGCCATTGCAAGAGATAGGTCACGACGAGCAGCGCGTAGGCCTTGTTTCGTTCGCGCCAAGCGAGAATGCCGACGATCGGTACGCAGAACACGCCGAACCAAAGAAGGAATGGATTCGGCATGGACGTGATCTCGTAGATGCAGCACTTCTGATCCGGGTTTGCGTGAACGTGATCCTGGCTGCGCTGATCGACGTAATAGTACGCGACGGGAACGTAGTCGAACGGCCACTCGAACCATTTGGACGAGTACGGATGCGTAGCGCGAAGCGTGGAGTGGTAGTCGTACATGCTGTACTGGCGCAGCACGACGTCGTTGACGTTATGGATTTCGTTGGGATCGGGCGACTGTCGCGCCATGTCCGGAATCCAGACGAGCCCGTACACGGTCATTGCGACGAAGACGATCGTAACGAGCGCGCCGTCGAGGCGATAACCGCGCGGATTGCCCCAAACCGCCGGGCGACCCTTGATGAGATAGCGCTGCAGCCAAACGAGGATCAGCAACAGGAAGCTCACGCCGAACCCCATGACGCCGTACCACTTCGTACTGACGAGCGCCCCGAGCGCGAGCGTGAAAAGCAAGAGCCAACGACGAGCCTGCGTCGCGTCTTCGACGTGGTCTTCGGTAGTGACGGAGGTGCCGGTATAGACTCCGCTCCCAGCGGGCGTCTCGTACGTTACGCGATCGCTCTGGTACGTAATCTCTACGTCATCGCCCGAGTAGACGAGGCCGCCGCCCTTACTCTGCGTAAGCGCCCCGCGTTTCGCCTTGCCCTTTCCCACCGTTCCGCCGTCGACCGTATGCATCTGCGTCTCGCCGGCGCCTTCGAGCGCGTACGAACCATCGGGAAAGGTGAGCTCGCGCAAGCCGTCGCCGTATGCGCGCGGCAAGTACACGTAGCGGAAAAGCAGATAGAAACCGCATGCGAAATAGGCGCTGCAGACGTAAAGGGCTCCCGGTCCGTGCGTGACGTCGACGCCCATCCATGCAACGAACCACGGCCACTGGAGCACGTAATGCTGCAAGACGTCGAAGAGCAGCATCGCGACGACGCCGCACGCCACCGAAACGAGGGCGCCGACCCAAAGCACGCGCGGTGGAACGTCGACGTGCCTGCGCTCCTCCGTCTGCGACGAGATCCAAAAGCGGTAGAACGCGTACACCGCAGCGAGAGAGAAAAAGATGACGAATCCCTCTGGCGTCGCGATGCGAGACTGCACGTAGTGCATGCCGTCGAAGATGAGAAATCCCGTCGCTACCGCAGCCCATGCGGTACTCCGCATGATCCGTCTCGCGAACGCATAGAGCAACATCACGACGAGCGCGCCGAAGACGACGTCGAGGAATCGCCATCCCGCCGGATTGTCGCCGTTGCTGAAATGGCCTAAGATCGCGTTGAGGAACGTCCAGCCGCCGAGTCCGTGTCCCTTCGGCAAGCCGCCGAAGAGCATCGTCGAGAACGTGATCAGCAACTTCGAGAGCGGCGGATGCGTGTTCTCGTAGATCCGCATGTTCTTCAGATACTCTTCGGCCGCGCGTCCGAAGTACGTCTCGTCGAAGATGCCGCAGTGTTGCGCACCGCCGGTCTCCACCGTCCAGCACTCCGTACCCGTCGGCGTCCAGTACCAGTGCGGAATCCCGAGCGAGAGCACGAAGCTCGCGATCCCAAGCGTCCACATGACGATGTAATCGTGCGGCTTCCGAAATGCGGTTAAGCCTTCTCCAGGATCGAACCACGCGCGAACGCGCCCGAAGAAGCCTCCCAGCCATTCCGAGAGCGAAAAACTCGAGGCGCTCGGCTCTTCGTCACCCACGCCCCCCAAGTAGACGTACCCGAGATAGAAGAACGTCACGACGTTCGCGACGGCGAGCACCGTCGTCACGTTTCCCCAAAGGTTCATGCTGTTCGCGGTGCTCGCAGCATGCGACGTTACGAGCGCTATGTACTCGTACGCATAGAGCAGGTTCAGCCAGAAGACGAGCGTGAGGACGAGCGCGCACCAGAGATATCGCTTCGCGAGCGGAAGACAAGCGATGACGAAGACGACTCCGTCGTAGATGTAGCGTTCGTGCATGCGCGTCGCGAGCATGAAGAATGCGAGCAGAGCGACGGCACAACTCTCGAGCAACGCCTGCGGCGTCTTCACTTGGACGTAGCGCCACACGACGAGCGCGACTGCAACGGCGACGAGAATGATGCCCCACGTTGCCTGAGCGAGCCCGAGAATCGACTGACTATCGGGTTGCCAGAACGAGCCGGTGCCCCATGGAACGTGAATGACCCACACGTTGAAGGCATTGATCGAGTTGAACGGATAGACGCTCGTTCCGTAGACGAGTCTCTGCACGAGCCACACGAGCCCCGCGACGGGACTCCCGGGATGGAACGGTTCGACGAGAATCGCCGCGAGGACAATCGCGGCGACGATGCCCGTCCCAGTCGCCCGTAGGCGCAGTGCTCTGCGAGCGGAACTCGTGAACGCGAAAGCGACGAGCAGCGGCAGTATGACAGTTGCTTGCGGCTTAACGAGCAGCGAGTACGAGAATGAGAGCCAGCCTGCTACGATCCACCAGGTCGCCGGTCCGGGCTTTTCGTAGTCGTCGCTGCGCAGAAGCGCGTATACCGCAAAGAGTGCGAAGAAGCACGCGATCGAGTCGACCTGACCCCAGATCGCGGAGACGAAGATCACTGCGGGATTGATGACGTAGAGCGCCGCAGCGCCCAGCGCGAAGCTTTCCGATCCAAATCGGCGGGCGATATTGTAGATCAGGACTCCCAGACCGAGATCGAAGAGCACGCCGGGGAGCTTGACGAGCATCGAGAGCGCGACGTATCCGGGATCGTGCGCCGTCCCGAAGACGTGCGCCCACAGCCAGCCGACCGCACCCAAGATATAGAAATATCCCGGCGGATAGTCGAGGAAGTTCGTCGACGAGTAAAAACCGCTGAGCCCGTGCGCGACGAGTGTCAGCGCCCATGCCTCGAACGCCGCAATGTCGTTGGGGAATCCCGGCGCGTGAAGATACGCGAGACGAAGAACGAGACCGGCGCCAAGGATCGCCGGGAGCGGCCAGCGCCTCACGCGCAAAAAGGCCCTGCGCTAGTGACGCTCCCAGAGAGCGCGCGTATCTCTTCCATCACGGAGGCGGTGAACTTCGCCAAGTCGTCTCGCGTTGCTTTCCGGCCAGATTCGAAGCGTATTGGACGCCCGAAGACGACCGTAATCCGAGCGCCGCGCAACGCGCGAGCGCTTCCGAGAATCGCCGCCGGTACGACGGGGGCCGAGACGAGGGACGCAAGCAGCGCGACGCCTTGGCGCGCCCGAACGTCGCCGCTTAGATTGCGTCCGCCTTCAGGAAATATCCCGATGGCCTCCCCAGCTCGCAGCACTTCAATCGACCGCTTGATCGCGCCGGTTGCACTTCCCTGACGATCCACCGGGTACGCGTTGAGCGCTCGTATCATCGGACCGAGAACTGGGATTTCAAAGAGTTCGCGTTTGGCCATGTAGTGAACCGTGCGCGGACAGCAGGCACCGAGGACCGGGGGATCGAGCAGCGAGACGTGATTGCACGCGACGATGACCGGACCGTCAAGCGGAACGTTCTCGGCGCCCACGACACGCGCGCGCCAGAGTACGCGCGCCGTTATGCGTATGACGGTCTTCGCAAACCCGTAGAACGTCACGTTGCAGCGCGAGCAGCGGTGACGAGCGCGACGATTTCGTTCACGACGTCGTCCGGCGTCATCTCGCTGGAGTCTATGACGTGCGCGTCGCGCGCGGGAACGAGCGGCGCGACGGCGCGGCTGCGATCGAGCCGATCGCGTTCCTCGATTTCCTCCCGCAGGCGATGTGCGGCGACGTCGACGCCCGCGTGCGCGAGCTGTTCGCGTCGCCGTTCGACGCGCGCGTCCACCGATGCCGTCAGAAACACCTTGACCGGAGCATCCGGAAGCACGACCGTGCCGATGTCGCGCCCTGCCATCACGACGGCTCCTCGTGCTGCGACGGCACGCTGCCGCGCGACCATCATCTCGCGGACGCGCGGGTGAGCCGCGACGGTCGACACAATTGCGTTGACGGCATTTGACTGCAGCCGGGCCTCATCGATCTCGCGATCTCCGGCGAGTAAGAGTCTGCATAGCGCTGCTTCGTTATCGGCTTCGGTCTGCGTCTCGAGGGCAAGATACGCGAGGGCGCGGTACATTGCGCCGGTGTCCAAGCAGAGGACGTCGAGCCTGCGTGCCAAGAGACGCGCGACGGTCGTTTTGCCGCTGGCTGCCGGGCCGTCGATGGCGACGTGCAGCGCTGGGAGGTCAGACATGCGATGCGCGGCATTCGCGCTAGGCGCCGCAAGTCACTTCAGCAAAGGAAAGGGCGATGGCAAAGACGCGCTCGATCTTTTTCTGCTCCGCCTGCGGCTTCGAGTCCGCGCGATGGCTCGGCCGGTGCCCGCAATGCGAAACGTGGAACGCCTTCGACGAGCGCCCTTTCCCCGTCGCGCAATCGAAAAACGTTCGCACGTCGAGCCGCGGCGACGTACCGACCCCGCTGCGCGCAATCGACGAGAGCCGCGTTGAACGCCTCCGCACCGGGTTGCGAGAGTTCGACGCGCTCTTGGGTGGCGGATTCGTCCCAGGGAGTCTCACGCTCGTCGGCGGAGCGCCGGGCGCCGGAAAGTCGACGCTCGCTTTGCAGATCGCAGCACGCCTCGCTCGCCACGGAACCGTCGTCTATCTCTGCGGCGAAGAGTCTGCGGCGCAGGTGAAGCTCCGCGCGTTGCGACTCAGCGTCGACGACGGAGTGCTCGTTGCGGCCGAGACGAACGTCCGCGCCGTTCTGGACGGGTTAGAGCGTAACGCGCCGCTCGCGCTCATCGTCGACTCGATCCAAACGGTGTGGCTTCCCGGATCCGAGTCGTATGCCGGCAGCATCGCGCAGGTTCGCGACTGCACGCAAGCGCTCATGGATTTTGCAAAACGTCATCACTGCGCGACAATTCTCGTCGGTCACGTCACGAAGGACGGCGCGATCGCCGGTCCCCGCTTGCTCGAACATCTCGTCGACACCGTGCTCTACTTCGAAGGTGACGTCAACGGGGAGTACCGCATACTGCGCGCGTACAAGAACCGCTTCGGCTCTATCGACGAGATCTGCGTCTTCGCGATGCACGACGACGGTCTCGCGGAAGTCCCAAATCCTTCAGAGCTCTTCTCCGGCGAGCGGCACGCACGCGCGAGCGGCTCGTGCATCGTCGCTTCGATTCTCGGCTCGAGACCAGTCCTCATCGAAGTGCAAGCGCTCGTCGGCGAGACGAGCTTCGGAACGCCGCGCCGCCTTGCGAACAACGTCGATCAGCAACGACTCGCGATGATCATCGCCGTACTCGAACGGCGCGCCGGCATGCAACTGGGAACCC
>JASHPC010000200.1 GCA_030038335.1 Vulcanimicrobiota bacterium | reverse complement strand
ATGTTGTTGTTGCCGCTCGGCGACAACGACAAGGCGGCAACGCGTGCGCAGGCGAGACGGCTCGGCCTACCCGTTCACGAAAAGCCGGAATCGCAAGACATCTGTTTCGTCGAGGGCGGCGATTATCGCGACTTGCTCGAGCGCATGTGGCCGGAGATGCAGCGCGCAGGGAGGTTCGTCGACGCGCGCGGTGAGAGCGTCGGCGCGCATGCCGGCGTCGCGCGTTACACGATTGGCCAGCGCGCCGGAATCGTCGCGGAAGACGGGCCGCGTTACGTCACTCGCATCGACGCCGCGACGGGAACGATCACCGTCGGTCGCGAGGATGAGCTCCTGTCGGAATCGCTGACGGCGAGCGAAGTCAATCTGATCAGACCAGAGCGCTTTTCGCACGCAGACGTTCCCGTGCGCGCGATGATTCGCTATCGAGCGAATCCCGTGAGCGCAGATGCAACCGTGGGCAGTGACCGGAGGCTTACGTTGCGGTTCGGCGTACCGCAGCGCGCGGTCGCGCCCGGTCAGCTCGTCGCAGTTCTCGATCCAACCTCGGATGAAGTGTTGGCCGGCGCAACAATTTTGTCATCCCGAGCGTAGGCGCGAAGCGCCGTAGTCGAGGGACCGCTCTTACGCCGTTGCGAGGGCGTAGTCGCTGCGCAGATTCCAGTACGTGTCGCGGATCGCGGGAACGAAACCGGCGCCGCGAATCGCCTCTTCGAGATCGCGTCGCGATGCTTCGTTCGTGTTTCCGGCGTCGTGAACGACTTGTTCCTCGATGATCGTGCCGCCCATGTCGTCGCAACCGTAGAAAAGCGCGAGCTGTCCCATCTTTAGGCCGGGCGTAAGCCATGACGCTTGCAGGTGCGGAACGTTGTCGAGATAGAGTCGTGAGACTGCGAGCACGCGCAAGTACTCAAGGCCAGTCGCCTCTTTTCCCCGCAGCGGCGTCTTGAACGGAATGTAGTACCACGGAATGAACGCCGTGAACCCTTGCATCTCATCCTGCAGTTCGCGCACGACGTGCATGTGCTCGATGCGCTCCTCCGGAGTCTCGATCGACCCGAACATCATCGTCGCCGTCGTCGGCATTCCCAGGCGTTGCGCCTGACGCATGACGTCGAGCCACTCGTCCGGCTTCACCTTGCGCGCAGAGATGCGCTTGCGCACGCGCTCGACGAGAATTTCGGCGCCGGCACCCGGCAGCGACTTCATTCCTGCGGCTTTCAGGCGACGCAACACGTCGGGAATCGACATCTGCTCGACGTTCGCCAGTCCCACGATCTCCGAGACGGAGAGCGAGTGCAGGTCGACGTCGGGAAACTCCACCATGACGCGCCGGAAGAGCTGCTCGAACCACTCGAGTCGCAACTCGGGATTCACGCCTCCCTGAATCATGATTTGCGTCGCGCCTTGGCCGGCTGCGTGCCGCACGCGCGCGAGAACCTCATCGTGCGACATCGTATAGCCTTCCTTGTGATGCTCCGGCCGGAAGAACGCGCAGAACGTGCAGTGCACGTTGCAGACGTTCGTGTAGTTTACCGTCGTGTCGATGACGTACGTCACGACGTTCGTAGGGTGCAGCTGCATGCGCCGCGCGTGCGCGGCGGCGCCCAGGTCGTGAAGATCGGCTTCGCGATAGAGTTGCACGCCTTCGTCGTACGTGAGGCGCCCGCCGTTCGCGGCACGGTCGAGAAGGCTATGCAGGGACACCGATTGCCTCCGGAAATGCGTGCGGCAGCGTGTCGATGGCGCCGATCGCCACGAGTTCACGGCAGAACGCTTCGAGTCCACGCTGCGCGGCGAAGTGGAACGTGAAGTTGAGCTTCGCGTAATAGCTTTCGTAGAAGCCCGCCGGGCGCTGGCGAACGCGCTGCGCTTCGGCGACGACGTAATCCATTCGCGAACGCGACCACGTGTATGCGTCGGTCAGCGCGTGCATGCAGTCGCGAACGGCAGCGGCATCGCGCTCGAAGACCTCACGCCGCGCAGCCCACACGGCGAAAACCGTCTGTTGGCCCGTCCACTCGTGCCAGAGCGTTCCTAAATCGTACACGTTTTCGCGCGGCATCTCGATCAGCGCGTCGATTGCGCGGTCGCCGATGAGAAGAGCGGGTTCGCCCTCTCGCGCGCGTTCCAACGGATCGTCACACGTTTCGTAGCGCGGGCGCACGCCGTAGCGCCGTTCCAGGAGCACGCGCAGAAGGTTCGCGCCGCTCGCGGACTCACTCGTGACGAAGATGCGCGCGCCATCGAGCCGTTCCGGCGGCTGCGGTGATGCGAGCACGACCGAGACAACCTCGTCGCGCGCGCCAATGCAGAGATCCGGAAGCAGAACGAGCTCGCGTGCGTGCTGCGCCCACGAGAACGCAGAGATCGGGCTCATGTCGAGCTCGCCGCCAACGAGCATCGCATTGAGTCGCGCAGGGACGTCGGCGTGCAGCGTTCCGGGATATGCGATGGCGCCGGCGTCGAACGCTGCATAGACAGGCAGATCGTTCGTATACCTGATCCTTCCACTCCGAAGTTTCACGCGGTGGTACCCTGTAAGACCTGCGGCGTCCAGTCCCACGCGAACTCCTGATACGTCGAGTTGCGACGCACCGGAACGTATCCCGCATCCTCGATGAGCCTGCGGAACTCGCGGTCGTCGACGTACTGTCCAGAGCGCGTGCCCGCCGAGTGATAGATCATCTCCTCATCGGTCGAGCCGTGCGTACCGTCCATGTCGTCTGCTCCGAACTGCAACGCAACCTGGCAGACCTTCAGACCTTGAATCATCCAGTAGGCTTTCACGTGGTCGAAGTTGTCGAGCATGAGCCTCGCAACGGCAAACGTGCGCACGTCGTCGAGACCGCTCGTCCATCCGCAGTCGTTGAGCTCGTTGCCGTCGGGATGAAAAGCGAGGGGAATGAAGGCGTTATAGCCCGGCGAGCGCTCCTGAGACGCACGCAGACGCATCAAATGATCGACGCGATCCTCGAGCGACTCGATTTGCCCGTAAAGCATGGTGGCATTGCTCGCGACGCCCTGACGATGCAGCTCTTCGTGAATCGCGAGCCAGTTATCGCTCGAGACCTTATTGGGACAGATCTTCGCGCGCGTCGCTTCGGCGAATATCTCCGCTCCGCCACCGTTGACGTTGTCGAGCCCGGCCTCTTTCAGCTTGGCGACGATCTCCGGATACGAAAGCCGATGCCGCTTCGCCATGTAGTCGATCTCTGCGGCTGTGAAAAGCGAGAGTTGCACGTGCGGTGCAGCTTCTTTGAAGCGTCGCATGAGCGGCAGCCAATAGTCGAGGGAGAGCTGCCGCGGGTCGTGCCCGCCGACGATGTGAATCTGATTGAAGTTCGCGCCGGTCTCGAACGTCTTCGTGAAGACGACGTCTGCCGGCATGCGTACGACGCGTTCTCTTTCCTTGAACTCATCGACGGCAAACGAACAGAACTTGCATCCCGCGTAACAGACGTTCGTCGAGTTGATGTAACGATTGAGAACGTAGAAGACTTTTTTGCCGCTCTTGCGCTCCTTCTGCTTGCGCGCGAGACGTCCGAGGCCATGAAGATCGGGCGTGCGATAGAGCGCAAGCCCGTCCTCGAGCGACAACGACGTTCCGGAATCGAGCTTTGCCTCGATTGCGCTTAGCGCAGCATCGGCGAAGGGCGTCATGCCCGGCTCTTTCTCCTCTGCGCGTTGATTTCCGGCCATACCGCAGAGCCGGCAGCGAGCAGCGCTGCGCCGAGAAGCACACCGCCTACGACGTCCGTCACATAATGCGCTCCGAGCGCCAGGCGCGACCAGCAAAGGGCGATCACGATCGCCGCAGCCAGGACGGCGAGCACCTTGGACGCCGGACCGCCTTCCGCTCGCGCCAACAGCCATGCCCAGAGCGCATAGAACCCGACGGCAATCGCAGCATGCGAGCTCGGATACGAAAACGACGTTTCGTGAAATATCGCCCAGTCCGGTCTGCGAGGGCGCGCAAAGACGTGTTGGAAGAAGTCTGCGGCGCGCCACGACAGCAGCAACATGACGAGGCTGAAGACGGCTCGACCTCGCCATTCACGATTAAAGACGGCAACCGCGAGGACGACGATAAACAGCGCCGCGAGAACGTAGAATCTCGCGAGCTGCGTCACGTACCATGCGGCAATCGCTCCGTGGTTCACGAGCGCTCGATCCACGAGCCACAGCGGCGCAGCCTCGCCGTAGCGATGCACCGCGAGGCCAAGTAAGAGAAACGCCGCAAACAGGAAGGCGCCTACAATAACGGCGGCGCGGTTCATGCGCCTCTCTTCCGCGCCGCCGAAAGAGCTCCCTAGAACTTGTACGTCAGCGCTGCGCGGAAGTTAACGTCTCCAACGTTCGTGAAAGGCGTCGGACTGAAGAACGAGTTGCTCGGCGTGAAGGTCGCATTGGAATACGCGTCCAGTACGTACTCCGCGCGGCCGATCAGATTCCGGGAGAACGCGTATTCGACGCCGCCACCGTAGTTATAGCCGGTGAACGTCTGATTTCCGCTCGCGTACTCGCCCGGCGCCGTAAGCGTGACGCCAAAGTTTCCTTCGCTGTAACCGCCGGCAACGAAGAAGAGCCAGTTCTCGTACGCATAGCCGACCCGCGCTCGCGCTCGCGCAAACCAACTCTGCGTGAGCCCCGCTGTAAATGCCGAGGTGGTCGTCGACGTCGAGCCGCCCGTCCAA
Organism: Vulcanimicrobiota bacterium; assembly: GCA_030038335.1. Lineage (GTDB taxonomy): Bacteria > Vulcanimicrobiota > Vulcanimicrobiia > Vulcanimicrobiales > Vulcanimicrobiaceae > Tyrphobacter. Next base: position 5,809 of record JASHPC010000200.1, on the reverse strand, counting down.
CGCGTTCCGTAGTCGGCCTCCGGGCCGACGACGAGGGAGCCGAACTGGAAGTTGTAGCCGATGAGTCCGCCGCCGACGGCGCCCTGTCCGCCGTTAAGGCTGAGGGTTGAGATCGCGAGCGCAACCGGATCGGACTGCGCCGATCGTCGTCCTTGCCGTATGCGAGCGTAGTCGTCCTCGGGTGGTGGCGTCGGTGAAGGCGTCGGCGTCGGCGAGACGCACGACGAGGAACCGCCGCCCACCGCCGCTTGAGGGAAGCGTCCGACGTGCGCGGCGCCGGGTTCGAGCGTTGGCGAGGGACACGCGGCTCCGAACTGCGCGCTGCCGATTGGAAGCGAAGAGCCGCCTTGCGGCCCGACATAGACTCCCGACCAGTCGAAGGGCTTCGTCGTCTGCCCGAATGCGATTTGGCACGAAGCAGCGATGGCAAGAAGGACGGCAATGACCTGTAGGGGACGTCTCATGAAGGCAACCTCTCTGTCATTTTTCTGGCCACAAGGCCGCTTTTTCGGCATAATGCCAGATAAGGTTGCAGGCTCCTGCTTGCTAGTTATTTCCTAGGACTCGATTGCGAAGAGCCCTTGCTGTCCATCGTCGCTCTTCCCGATGCGCGTCGCGAGTTGCTCGATCTCGGCATAGCCCATGACGATTTTGCGCGCCTTCGTGCCCTCGTGCGGACCCACGACCCCGATCTCTTCTAACTGCTTCATGACGCGGACCGCGCGCGGGTGGCCGATCGAGAAACGGGATTGGAGTTGCGCCGTAGACGCGTACTGAGTTTCGACGATAAAACGACCGGCATCGTACCAGAGAGGATCCAAGTCCTTGCGACCTTTTTCATCTTCCTCTGAAAGCGGCACGACGTCGACGTCGACGAGATTCTCTGGCTGCGACTGACGCGCCCAGAAATCGACGAGGCGGTGAATCTCTCCTCCTGTCACGAGCGCGCCTTGTGCTCGGATCGGTTTCGGCGCGTCAATTGGAAGATAGAGCATGTCTCCGCGGCCAAGAAGCCTCTCCGCGCCGTTCATGTCAAGAATCACGCGAGAGTCCACTTGCGAACTGACGGCAAACGCAATGCGTGACGGGATATTTGCTTTGATGAGGCCGGTGATGACGTCGGCCGATGGGCGCTGCGTTGCCACGATGAGGTGGATTCCCGTCGCACGTGCAAGCTGCGCGAGACGCATGATCGTCGTCTCGACCTTCGCGGGAGCGATGAGCATGAGGTCGGCAAGCTCGTCGATGACGAGCACGACGTAGGGGAGCTTTTCGGTGGGAAACTTCGCGTTATACTCTTCGATCTTTCGAACGCTCGCCTTAGCGAATCGCTCGTAGCGGGCCTCCATCTCCTTCGTCATCTCCATAAGCGCGCCGGCAGCCAGGCGCGGATCGGTGATCACGTCTTTGATGAGATGCGGAATGCCGTTATAGACGGTGAGCTCGACGCGCTTGGGATCGATCATCATCATCTGCACTTGATCCGGCGTCGCGCTTACGAGCAGCGACGCAATGATCGTGTTCAGGCAGACGGATTTTCCCGCACCCGTCGCGCCGGCAACGAGTAGATGCGGCATCGTTGCGAGGTCCCCGAAGACAGGGCGTCCGGTAATGTCCTTCCCAAGCGCCATCCACAGCGGTGGAACCTGACCGCGATTCGGCAGCGCATCGAGAATCTCGCGTATGGTGACGACGGAGACCGTTTGATTTGGAACCTCGATGCCGACCGCGGACTTGCCGGGGATCGGCGCCTCGATGCGGACCGATGTCGCGGCGAGCGCGAGCGCGATATCGTCGGCGAGCGCCGCGATGCGCGAGATCTTCACTCCGCGTTCCGGGCGAAGCTCGTAGCGCGTCACCGAAGGCCCGCGCTGCGTGTGCACGACCTTCGCTCCGACGCCGAACGATGCGAGCGTATCTTCCAAGATCGTCGCACGATCCGCGTCGTCGGCCGCTTGCACCGTCGGCGTATCGAAAATAGCGAGATCCGGCAAGCGATACGCGCGTGACTCGCCTGAAGGCGCCTCGTACTCGCCGACGACGACGGGTGCTGGCGCTACCGGTTGCGGCTTCGGCGGGGCATACCGCTGAAGCGGCGCCGCAGGCTCCTCTTCCTCTTCGAGCTCTTCGTCGTCTTCGAACTCCTCGTCGTCGTCGAGCTCTTCGTCGTCGTCAACCTCTTCTTCGTCGGAATCCTCGTCTTCATCGAAGACTTCTTGCTTCGCAGGCGTAGCGGGCGCGCTCGCGCGTTCCGGGAGCGAGAACGCTTCGCGAAGGTTCGCGGGTCCGGCCGGAAGCTTGAGCTGTGGAACCGCAACCTTCGGCAAACGCGGCAACTTCAGGCTCGAGAAAGCGATGACGAGCCAACCGATGACTTTTTTCAGCGAAGCGTTCGTCACCGAAAGCGTCAGTGCAACGAGTCCGACGATGAGAACGATCCACGCCCCGAGCGATCCGACGAGTTCGTGCAGCTCGCCCCAAAGCATCGCACCCATCACGCCGCCGCCGCGAAGCCCACGCGCGCCGAGCATCGCCTCCAGTAGGATAAAATACGCCAGCGTCACGCTGCCAAAGCGCAGCATCATTTTCGGCACGCTGATCTCGAGAAAGACGATCGCGCCGACGATCGCGACCAGGGTGGGAAAGAGCGGAGCGCCGCTACCGAAGAGACGGCGCAGCAGGGTCGCCGTTGCTAACCCGACCGATCCGGAGCCGTGCGGAATTGCAAGTGCGACGGCGAAGAGGACGGCGATACCGATCGCGACAATCCCGATGATCTCGAGGTTGAGCCCGCCTCTCGCACCGCCTTTGCGGCGTACGCGTGCCATCGGCTCTTTCTCTTCGTCGCAGCGACAGGAGTTCATTTGACCGCGCCGACCATCGTCGTTCTCGAAGGTGACCAGACCGGACAAGAGCTGCTCGCCGAGGCGGTTCGCGTCCTCGAGCCGTCCGTCATCGACCTGCCGCTCGAGTTCGAGCGCTACGACCTTTCGCTCGAGCATCGTCGCGCAACGGAAAACCGCGTCGTGCTCGACGCCGCGGAAGCGATGAAACGCCACCGCTTCGGTTTGAAAGCGGCGACGATCACACCCGAGCAAAAAGGCGACGTCGGATCGCCCAACGCGCTGTTGCGAAAGGCCGTCGACGGCAAAGTCATCGTGCGCACGGGAAGAAAACTTCCGCGCGTGCGCCCCGTCGCGGGCATCCACGCGCCGATCACAGTCGTGCGCATGGCCGTCGGCGACGCGTATGGCGCGCGCGAATGGCGGGAGGGTGAGGGCGCATCCGAAGTTGCGTGTCGAACGGAGACGATCGCGCGAGACGTCTGCCGATTCGTCGCGGAGTACGCGTTCGTTCACGCGCGGCGGGTTGGCGGCCGCGTTTTCGGCGGGCCGAAGTACACGGTCAGTCCCATTTACGAGGGCATGCTAAAAGAAGAGATGGACGCGGCGTCGGCTCGACATCCCGATGTTCCTTACGAACCGCAGCTAATCGACGCCACCTATGCTCTTTTGCTCTCCAATGCCGGCGACGACGCGCTCGTCATTCCCTCACTCAACCGCGACGGCGACTGCCTCTCCGATCTCGTGATGCAACTTTTCGGCTCCATCGCCGGCGCCGAGTCGCTTCTTCTCTCGTTTCCGGACGACTCCACCGATTTCAAACCAGCAGTGGTCATGGCCGAGGCGCCGCACGGCACGGCTCCGCGGCTGCAAGGAAAGAACATCGCCAACCCTCTCGCGATGATTCTCGCAGCGGCCGCGCTCATCTCGTACATCGATGACAAGCGCGCGGCGAATGCGTCGCGCGCGATCTACGAGTCGGCGCTCGAAACCGTGCACAGCGGCATCGCGACGCCCGATCTCGGCGGCAACGCGACGACGAGCGACTTCACGGACGCGACGATCGACGGCGTCAAACGCAAACTCGACGTCTGGTCAACGATTTAGGCTAATATCTGTCATCCTGAGCGTAGCGAACGTAGTGAGCGAAGTCGAAGGACCGTGCTGGAGGCTAGTGGCAATCCCTCGACTTCGGGCCTTCGGCCCTACGCTCGGGATGACAAGGCTACGTTGCGATCAAGGCGACGCCGGCGAGCGCGAGCACGACACCCCATCGCTGAATGAGCTGCAATCGTTCGCGCAAGACGATGAGTGCGAGGAACACCGTCGACGCAGGGTATAGACCCGTGAGCACGGACGCAATCGAAACGTAGCCGGCTCGCGCCGACAGCAAGAAGAACGCGTTCGCGCTCATGTCGAGGACGCCGCAGAGCGCGATCAAGGGCAACGTCTTAGCAGTTGCGCGAATGCTGCCGCGCGCCACAAGCGCGATCAGCAAGAGCACGAGCACCGATGCGGCGCGCGCCGGCAAGAGAATTGCAAGCCCCGACCCGGCACTTGCCCGGCTGAGAAAGAGAATGAAGCCGCCGATGATGATTCCGGCGACGAGCGCCTCTCGCAATCCCTCGGTGACAATCTCGCGCTTTCCCGACTCTCCCTCTTCGAACGATGCCGATATCAAAACGATCGCGATGAGCGCGAGCAGCATTCCGATCCATTGCGCGTCGTGAAGGTGCTCTCCGCGCACGACGCTCGCGATCACGGGCACGCCCGATGCCAGCACGGCGGTGACGGGAGAAACAACACCCATGCGGCCGATTGCGAGGGCGTGATAGAAGAGTGCAAGCCCGGCCCCAGCGCAGAGACCCGCGAGCGCTCCAACGACGAGGTCGCCCGCAGTGAGATGCCAGCGAGTGAACGCGAGAATGACGAGAAGCACGAGCAGCCCCGCGAGCTGCGAGAAGATGGTTACGCCGAAGAGCGCGCTCCGGCGCGCGGCGACGCCGCCGCAGAAATCGGCGGCTCCGTAGAAGGCTGCGGCGAGAAGTCCGAAGGCGATCGACACAAACGCACCGTCAGACTTCCATGACGAGCGGAATCACGACCGGTCTACGTTTCGTTCGCGCGTAGATCGCCTTTGCAAGCGTATCGCGCAGATGCTCCTTCACCGTCCCCACGTCGCGCATTCCCTCGACCGACATCGAGTCGATCGCGGCGCGCAGTGTCGTGCGTAGCTCGTCGAGCACGCCGCCGGATTCGGGAAGATAGAAGACGCCGCGTGCAACGACGTCAGGTCCCGCCGTGACGCGTGCCTCTTCTGCATCGATCGCGACGACGACGAGCACGATGCCGTCACCGGCGAGCGCCCGGCGATCGCGCAGCACGGCTTCGCCGACGTCGCCGATGCCGGAGCCGTCGACGAGCACGTTGCCGCCGTACGTCTTTCCGACTTTGTCACCGTACTCGCGCGTGAACTCGAGAACGTCGCCGTCCTCGACGACGAAGACGTTTTCGGCTTCGACGCCGGTTCGCACCGCGAGTTTTCCGTGCTGAACGAGCATGCGATACTCGCCATGCACGGGGACGAAGAACTCCGGCCGCACGAGATTGAGCATGAGCAGCAGCTCTTCTTGCGACGCGTGGCCGGAGACGTGCGAACGTCCGTCGGTGCCGTGCACGACCGTCGCGCCGAGCTTCCATAGGTTGTTGATGGTGCGATAGACCGACTTCTCGTTACCGGGGATCGGCGTTGCGCTCACGACGACGGTATCGCCGGCGACGATACGCAGCCGGTTGTGGTCGCGCACCGACATACGCGTGAGACTGCTCATCGGCTCGCCTTGCGAGCCCGTCGTCATGACGACGATCTGCTCGGGCGGCAACGCCTCGAGCTCTTCGAGCTTCATCACGACCCCCGGCGAGACGCGCAGATGCCCAAGCTCCGTTGCAAAGTGCACGACGTTCTG
>JASHPC010000199.1 GCA_030038335.1 Vulcanimicrobiota bacterium | reverse complement strand
GTGACGTTCGAGGCTACTCGACGCGAATAACGCCCATCATGCCACGGTCTTCGTGGAAGAGCATGTGGCAGTGGAACGGAAACTCACCTTTGGGCACGTGACGAAAGTCGATGATGATCCTCGTGATGCTCGGGACGACGAGCGGAAAGTTCGGATCCCGCCGGTTCGGTATCGAGTGGCCGACGGGAATGAAGACGGTGTCGACCGTCAGGGGCATGCCTTCGAGGCTCTTCTCCTGCACGAAGGCCATCTGGTGGATGTGAAACGCGTGCGTTTCTAATGTGGCGTTGATGATATACCACTCCTCAATCGTGCCTTGCTTAACGACAATGTCGGGATTGCTCGGAAAGACCGCTCCCTTGGCGTACGTCGGCCAGAACGAATGCTCGCGGAAGTTCGGGTTTGTCGTATCCGTAATGAAAAATGCCTCGTGAGCCCGAATCGTCCCGTGGCGCGGAAAGGCGTATTCGGTGAACGTGATCGCTCGACGATGCACGAGCGTTGGATGCGCTCTCACGAACGCGAGTAGGCGCGCTGCCGGCGTGTGCGCGAGGTTCACCGGCGCCGACGAAACCCGCGGTACCGATGGCGCGGATGCGTCTCCGGCGCTCGCAACGATGCGCACGAGATCGTGATGCATCTCGTAGAACCCGTCCGAGCCCTGACAGTACGACTCGCTCGAGAGCACATCCGTTTCGCCTGGGGCGAGCTTCACGAGAACGTCCGCGCGAGACATCGGCGAGAGCATCATCTCGCGCATCGCAATATACCCCGACAGCGGACGCGCCATGCTTCCCGAAACGGGAACACCATCGACACCGACGACGTCGAGATCGCGCGGCGCTCCGGAAGCATCGCGCAGTCTGATGAGTTTTCCCGAATCCGACGTGCCGTTGAGAATGCGAAGAAGTTGAACCCGTCCGCCCGGCACCGAGAGCGTCGCGGGCGTCTCTGCACCGTTAACGGCAATGAGCGCTTCCGAGGCGAGCCCGTTGCATCCCGACGGGTCCGTGTGAACGCGGCCGAAGTTCTCAGGATACGACACCGGGAACGGAGGCGGATCGAATGGGTCGTACGGTATGGGCGATGCGTGCGGTAACGATCCCGCATGCGCCTCAGCGACGGACGTGATAAGCGACTCGTCGGGTGCGTAGTTATTGTCGAGCACCACCGGAATCGCATAGCGGAGAACGAGCACGTGCTCGTCGGAGGACGCAATCTGCGGGGTATCTGGCTCGACGATCCACGCGCCGTCCAAGCCTCCTGCAACGGTATCATCGGCGGAGCCGTGCGCGTGTGGATGGTAAAGGTACATTCCTGGCGGTTGCGTCGACGGAATCGTAATGCGATACTCGCACGCATGCATCGGCGTGCTCAGCGTCGAGAGAAAGACGTTCTCCTCCGCAGCCGGTCCTTCGAAGCCATGTAGGTGCAGATTCGTGTCCGAGTCAGTGATGGGCATGACGCGGTCGCTGACGACGTGATTCAGGTAGCCAACCCAATGGAGCGTCACCGGCATTGGCATCTTCACCGGGGCGCACGGCAGTATCGCGGTCGACGCGACGCTCTCGCCTCTGCTCTGGCTCCCTATGTCGTTGACGATACGAATCGCGAAACGCTCGCCGCGCTTCACGACGATCGTCGGCGAGGCCACGTGCACGACACCGTTCCACGTATAGTGATAGCAGTAGGCCTCACCGTCGTGGTGGACCGCGAGAATCAACTCGTGCTCACCGCTCGCGTCGACCGGCGCTTTCCACATCTCGACTTCCGGCGGATCCTGCACGACACGCGATGAGCTCATCGCGGTGCCGCAAGGATGCGCCACCGGAGCGGGAGCCGCTGCGGCGAGATCGCTCCGCGAAGGCACCGCAGAAAGCGACGCGACGCAAAAAAATAGAATCAGGCACCCGAGAATACGGCTGCGCATGCATGGACCTCCAGGAATGCTAGCCTTCCATGCCGGAAGGGCAAGCCCATGCTATCGCGTTTCGCAAAAACGTCGCGCGGGTAAGGCAACGCCCATGCTACGGTCTACTCTCTGTGCCATGTTGCTGCTCGGAGCGGGCGCGCTACTTGCGTCCTGCGGCGGTTCCGGAAGCAGCGTCATCGCCGGCGCTGCCGGCAACTCATACGTTCGTTTCGTCGGTGGTTCTCCCGATGCCGGCGCCGTCGATGTTTACGTCGACGGATCGGCGCTCGTCACTGCAACCGGTTATGGTGCGATCACGCCGTATCATCGCGTGAACAGCGGGTCGCACAGCGTGACGATCTACACTGCCGGAAGCGACACGGGTTCGGGTCTCGCAACGACGACTTTCACGACCGGTGCCGGAACGGACACGTCGATCGTCCTCGTGGGCGATCGTCATCCTTCATATCAAGCTTCCTCGAGTCTCGCTGTGCAAGTATTCGGCGACGCGGAGTACAACACGGTCGCCGGCGCCGCGGGCGTCAACTTCTATCACGCGGCGCCCATCTTCCCAGCTGCCACGGGCTACGACATGACGTCCGTGCAGTTTGGGTACTCACTCAACTCCGCGCCATCGAGCAATCCTATCGACGGCACCGTCGGCTTCGGCGGCACGACCGGCGTTCAAACGTTGCCCGGTCAAGCGACGAACAATCCGATCACGCTCTATGCGGTCAATACGTCTACCGTCAGCATCGAGCCGGATCAGGTGAGCGCGAACTGTTCGAATAACGAAGTACCGTGCACGACGCAGAACATGACGCTCTATCTCGTCGACGGGCCCGCGGCTTCAACCGCAGCGACGACTCCGCTGCCGGTCGGCATTTCCGCTTCTGCGAAGGCGGTCTTCTTCGGCGTGCTCGAAGGCAACGGTCTGCTCGTTCAGTAATCGCGTTACGTCAATGCGATGAGGTAACGCCGATGGGGGCGTCCGTTCACACGACTGTCGTGGATGCGGACGCCTCCGCATTTCTCAATCGTGCGCGCCGATGCGACGTTCCCATCGTCGCAGGTTACGAGCGCTTCCACCTCACCGAGCTCTCGCAAACGTTCGAGTGCGAAGCGCAGCATCGCCGTCGCAACACCGCGGTTGCGAAACTTCGGCTGTACGGCATAGCCGACGTGCCCACCATGACGCAAAAGCGTGTGCTTCAGGTAGTGGCGGACCCAGAGCTCTCCTGCCATCTCGGCGCCGCTGAAAACCCAGTACGTATCGGTCGGTACGAGCGGCTCCATGCGTCCGCGCGCGAAGCGCCGGCACTCCTCGACGTAGCGAAGCACGTCGGTGCGGCCCGGCGCGTGCACCTCGCGCCACATGTCCTGATCCGTCGCGAGAAAGGCATCGCGAAAGGCTCCGAAGGCCGGTATCAGCTCTTCGGACGGGCGCGCGAACTCCAAGTCCATGAGAGGCTACTTCAGAGCACCTAGGGCTTCTCTTGCCGCGCGAATGCCGCTCTCCAGCGCGCCGCCAACGGTGCCGGCTTCGCCGCCCTGCGCGGTTGCCTCACCGGCAAAGAAAACGGAGCTCCCGAGCGGGGCTGCAAGACGCGTCCGCGCACCCATCCCGCCGACCTTCACGTAGCTGTATGCTCCGCGCGAGAACGGGTCGCTCTGCCAATCGTGGAGATAGATC
>JASHPC010000198.1 GCA_030038335.1 Vulcanimicrobiota bacterium | reverse complement strand
TTGGAGCACCTTCGTGTTGCTCGCCGCGCTCTTCGTTCTCGTCGATGCGCTCGGGCGCGACGGCACGTTCGGCTTGGCGCTTCGCGCCTTGGACGACGCGTTCACACATGGCAGCTTGCTGGCGACAGCGGGAGCGGCCGTCGGAGCGACGGTTTTTGCAAATGCGATTAACAATCTCCCCGTGGCGGTTGCCGCGTCGTACGTCGCACATCACGCGGCGCAGCCGTCCGTTGCCTACCCGCTCATCGCAGGAATCGACCTTGGTCCGAATCTCACGATGATGGGCTCGCTGGCGACGATCATCTGGCTTGGGACGCTTCGCCGGCTCGGCGTCTTCGTGGACCCGTTGCAGTACGCCCGAGTCGGTGCGCTCTTCGTAATCCCAGCCCTAGCCGTGTCGATTGCTTGGCTTTGGCTGGCCCGATAGTCCCGGCGGATACCCATCGTGTGGCCCGATGAGCGCTCCGTCCGGCGCCGTAGAATTGAACGAGATGCACGCCACGGAACGCATGACCGTCGAACAGGCGCTGCGCGCATTGCCGACGGATGCTGCGCACGCGCGAAAACTCTTCGCACGCTTGGCGGCAATCGCGCCCCTCCGAACGGGAGCCGCGATCGCCGACGTCGGTGCGGCGCAAGGGCTCTTTCTCATTGCGTGCGCTGCGCTCGGCTACGACGCCGTCGGCATCGAGCCGTGGAGTGAAGCGCGCGACACGGCGCGCGCCGTCGCCAAACGCGTCGGGGCGCAGATAGAGCTTGTCGACGGCACGGCAGAAGAGGTTCCGCTGAACGACCGGTCGTTCGACCTCGTCCACGCCAAGAGCGTGATCGAGCACGTAACCGATGCCGACAAGGCGTTTCGGGAGGCGTTCCGGCTGCTTCGGCCCGGCGGCATTTTCTGGTTTTACACCGCAAGCAGCCTTTGTCCGAAGCAAACGGAGATCCGCGGATTTCCCGGATTCGGCTGGTATCCCGACCTGCTGAAGCGTCGCATCATGGACTGGGCCGTTCGCAAGCGCCCCGAGCTCGTCGGTCACACGCAGCGCCCCGCCGTGCACTGGTTTACACCCTGGAAGGCGCGCCGCATGCTTCGCGCTGCAGGCTTCTCCCGTGTCTACGACCGCTGGGACCTCCGCCGACCCGGAGAAGAGCACGGTCTTCGTCGCGCGCTCCTCTCGGCCGTGCGTGCCCACCGCGTGCTTCGTCTCGTCGCCGACGCTCTCGTCCCAGGCTGCGCGTACGCCGCGCTGAAATAGACCGGCGCCCAGAAGGGTTTCGCGCTTCTTACGCCAATGCGACAAAACACATATTATGTCGCATACGGGCAGAAGCGTGAAGCCAAGGGCGCCGTCGGCCGACGAGGTCGCGCTGAGCGGATTCTCCGAGTACTTGACGCTCGAACGCAACCGCAGCCCGCTGACGGTCGACGCATATATGCGGGATCTGCACGACTTCGGCACATGGCTCGGCGCGGGACGACTACAGCAGGCATCCATGTCGGAGATTCGCCGGTACGTCATGTATATGGCCGGCGAGCGACGCGTCGACGCGCGCACGATACGACGCCGGCTCTCGTCGCTCAAGACGTTTTACCGGTACCTGAAGTGGTCAGGCGGTCGGGCGGACAATCCGGCAGCCGAGGTTCCGGGACCGCGGATGGCCGACAAGAAGCCCGAACACCTGCATGTCTCAGAGGTAGAGCGGCTTTTGCACACGCAGGTCGCGGGACGCACCGACTTTCAGCGTTTGCGCGATCGCGCGATCTTGGAGATTCTCTACGCGACGGGGATCAGGCGGGCGGAGGTCGCGTCGATCCGTATTCACGACGTCGACTTACGAAACCGAACCATCGAGGTCACCGGTAAGGGAAACAAAAAACGTACGGTCCTCATGGGAAAGGCGGCATCCGGCGCACTCGAAGCCTACCTCGGCGTGCGCCCGCGAACCGATGACCAGGCGCTCTTCGTCGGACGCCACGGCAGACGAATCACACCGAAACACGTGTGGCGTATTTTTCGTGACGTCTACGACGTGAGCGGCTTGCAGAAGCACGCAACGCCCCACACGCTGAGGCACTCGTTCGCGACGCACATGGTCGAGAACGACGCGAATCTCGAGACGGTGCGCGAGCTTTTAGGGCACGAACACCTCTCGACGACGGGAATTTATTTGAAGCTGGCCATGGAACACAAGCGGCGGCAATACGACGAGGCACATCCGCGCGACCGCATGGTCGATGCGCCCGAGCGAAAGCGAGGACGCCGCCCATGAGACGCGCGGCTCTCCTTCTTCTTCTGACGGCCTGCGGTTCGACGCCGACGGCATACTCCGTCACCACCGGCATCCTGCGTCCGCACGAGCGGATCGTCGTGCATATCGCGGGCGGCATCGTCAACGCGTACGCTCCACGCGAGGGGCAACCGGCGGACGCGTACACGATCCAAGCGTTTGCGCCCGAAAGCGGGCCGGCGCCGGCCGCGCCGCGCATTCGACCTATCTCGCAGGGCATCGAAGTCGACGCTCCCGCGATGCGCGTACTTCTCGTGCGCGTGCCGGAAAACGTCGACCTCACCGTCGTCTCGCAAAACGGCGACGTCAACGTCACCGACATTTCCGGAAACGCGAACGTGACGCTCCACAATGGTAATGGGGAAATCATGATACCGGGCTACGCGCAAGCGTCTGTCACGGGCGCGGGTGACCTTAAAGTTATTCTCGGCGCCTTGACGTGGCCCGGTACGCTCCACTTCTCCGCAGAGCAAGGCGACGTCAACGTCTCGATCAACGAAAACGCGCGGTTCCATGCGTTTCTCCACACCGGAGACGGCACGATCTTCACCGACTTCAACCTTCGGGGCACCTCGCGCGGCAGCAGCGAAACGATCGATTCCGACGTAAACGGAGGCGGACCGCGCAGCGTCTCGGTTCTCTCGCAAAGCGGTACCGTGCGCTTGCTGCAGCAAGCGCCGCAGTATTGAACGATCGCGTCAGCGGGAAGCGAGAAGTGCTTCGCGCGCCTTGACGAGACGCAGCATCGCCTCGTTGTACGGCGTCGGGACGCCTGCCCGTCTGCCGAACGCGACGACTGCGCCGTTGATGTGATCGATCTCGCTCGGATGCCCGGAGGCGAGATCGAACGCCATGGAGCTGCGTGCGTCGGCCCCGATGGCGATAACGTCCGTCACGTACTGCCACGGATTAACGAACGGCAAGTTGATCTTCAGCGCCGAAGCGACGGCAGCCGCTTCTTCCGCGAGCGCCTCCGCTAGACGCGCGGCGTTGGCGTCTCGGGGAATCATACCCGCGTCACAATCCAATAGTGCCGAGAGCGCGTTGATCGCGCAGTTCGCGACGAGCTTGCCCCAGAGATGGGGCCGAATATCGTAGACGACCGCCGCCTGCAACCCGCTTGCGGTAAGAACCTCCGCCACCATCCGCGACGTTGCGGGAGAGCTCGAGCCGACGATCGTGTTGCCACGCCCCGACGTGTGCACGCGGCCGGGGGCCGTCGTCACCGCGGACTCGGTCGTGATGCCCAAGATCACGGGCACGGCGCCTCCGAGCGCCGTGCGAATCGCATCTTCGTTGCCGACGCCATTTTGCAGCGAGACGATTGGCGTCACGGGATCGAGCTCGCCGGCGAAGGGTCGCAGCGCGCGCAGCGTGTCGACCGCCTTCACGAAAAGGAAGAGTATTTGCGATCCGTACAGATCCGCAGCGCGCCGCGCGATGGTGACGCGCCTGGGCGTTTGATCGTCGACCGAGATGCCCTTCTGCTCGATCGTCGCGAGCGTCTCGGCGTTCGCGTCGAGCATCGTGACATCGCTCGTTCCGGCGAGATAGAAACCAAAGAGCGTTCCCATCGCTCCCGCGCCGATGATGCCGACCTTCGTACGCGCTGCCATGCTCTCTCAGTAATGGAACTGAATGCCGTAATCCGTGCGGCGCTCTGCCTGGTTCAGCGCGCGCTCTCCGAAGAAGAGCTGCGCCCACGGCGTCAGATGCACGTCGCCGTAGAGATCGAGCGTCGGATGGCGTGGATCGTAAAACCGTGCTTCGACTCCGGTACCGTTGACGTCGTACTCTCCGAGCACGCCCAGCCGCGAGTATAGAAAGCCCCCGCCCAGCCGAAGATCGGGCGCGACGCTCTTGAGTGCCGCGAGGTTCCACGTCGTGTCGTATCCGATGTCATTCGCGCCGAACATGACGCTCGTACTGGAGTGCGGCAGGAATGTCGCGTTTAAATCCGTCTGCGGTCCGCGGTCGGATGTGAAGAGCGGAGACGAGCAGCAGACGCGCTCGCGATCAAGCTCTCCGACGCGCAGTTGAATCTCGACGAGCTGACGAGCGAGATTGCCGAGTGCGCTTCCCATCGCCGCCCGCTGGGGCTGGCTCAGCGGCTGCGGCGGCGGAGAGACGAGCGGCGCTATGCCAGGGGGAGGCGTCGCGTCAGGATCGACGCCGTAGACGTGACTCTTTCCTCCGAGACGCCCAAGGAGTGAAGCGGCGCGTTGAAGCGTCGCGTCGAGATTTGCGATCGTATCGCGCATCTGCTCCTGCGTCGCCGGATTCGACGTTATGGTGCGAAGGTCACCGGCGAGAAGCGCCAGCGTGTGCGTCGTCTCCGCAATGTTCTGCGTCGTCGTTATGAGATTGTTGCGGAGGGTAGGATCGGTCGCGAGCCGTTCGACGGCAGCCATCGACTGGTGCAGCTCGGCTGCGGCAGCATTCAACTGACCGAGCATTGCGTTCACGCGAGGCGCGCCAAGCTGCGCGCTCGAGTTCAGGGTCGCCGCCATCGCCGCGATGCTCCTTCCGGCGCTCGAGAAGGAGTCGTCGAGCGAGCGCGTGAGCGCATCGGCGTTCGCGAGCGTCGATTGGAGCGTCGCGAGCAAGCGCGGTTCGCGCGTCTGAAGCTCCGCCAGAATCGCGTCGAGCCGCTTGATCTCAACTTTGCCTTGCTGCAGGAGATCCTGAATCGTCGCGACCGATTGTCCCTTCGGCTGCTGTGCCAGGGGCGCGATCCCGGGTGGATACGTTGGATACGGCTGTGGACCACCACGCGGGGGAACGATGACGAGGCTCGAGGCACCGGTGATCGGCGTTTCTACGTAGAACTTCGAGTTGCGCGGAATGCCGATGCCCTTCCTGATGGACGTGATGACGTCAACCGTGTCGTCAGGTAACAGGACGACGCGCTCGATCGTTCCGATTTGAATTCCGCTGAAGAACACGCCGTATCCGTTTTGCAATCCCGACGCGGAGTCGAAGTGGATGGCGAGCTCGTAGCCGGAGCGCGAGCCTAGATTCTGCAGCTCGTAAAAGATGACGAAAAGCATCGCGAGCGCTACGATCGCGAAGAGGCCCACCACTCCTTGCCTACTCACGATGCGCTACTACCTGTTCGCGCAAGGGTTCACCTTCGCGCGTCATATCGGAATCGGTCCGACTTCGTCACCGGCGAGAAACTGCTGCACGATGGGATTTTGCGACTGGCGAATCTCCTCCGTCGTACCGTAGGCGATGATGACGCCTTCGAAGAGCATCGCCATATAATCCGCCATCATGTAGATCGCGGGTAGGTCGTGCGATGTCACGACGGCCGTTCCGTTCGATCGCTCGCGCAGCCGCATAATCGTCTTCGTGATGAGGTGTACCGATATGGGATCGAGCCCCGTCGTCGGTTCGTCGTACAGAATCAGATCCGGCTGCGTGACGACTGCGCGCGCGAAACCCGCGCGTTTGAGCATTCCTCCGGAGAGTTCGGCGGGAAGGTTTGTATTGGCGAAGGTCAAGCCGACGGCATCGAGTGCCTCCGACACCTTCTGCCGTATCTCGCTGCGGCGCATGTTCGTGTTCTCCACGAGCGGCAGCGAGACGTTCTGCTCGAGCGTTAGGCTGTCTAGCAGCGCTGCGAACTGAAACGACAGACTGATCGACCGGCGAATCTTGTTGAGCTCGCGCTCCTTCGTGTGACAGACGTCCACGTCGCGAACGTAGACGTGCCCCTCCTGCGGGCGTACGAGTCCGTCGAGCAAGCGAAGAACCGTCGACTTTCCCGCTCCCGAGAGACCGACGATGCACGTGATCGCGCCTTCCACGATAGGAAGCGAGCAGTTCTGCAGCACGAGCCGGTCGCCAAAGCGCAGCGAGACCGAGTCGAGCCGCGCGATGATGCGCTCAGCCACTCGAGCCGTAGAGGAGAACCGAGAGGGCAAAGTTCGAGATGAAGATCAACATCATCGACACGACGACGGCACCCGTCGTCGACTTTCCGACGCCGGCAGCGCCACCGCGCGTGCGAAGCCCCTGGAAAGACCCGACGAGCGCGATGATTGCGGCGAAGACGACGGTTTTGATGAGACCCTTCTCGACGTCACCCATCGAGATCGTCGTACGCGCCGACTGCATGAAGTCGCTGTACCCAATGTGTGCGAAGATCTTCGCAACCCATGCTCCGCCGATAATCGATATCACGTCCGCGAAGATCGTCAGCAACGGAAGCATCACCACGAGCGCGAGTAGACGCGGAACGACGAGATAGCGTGCCGGCTCGATTCCCATCGAGCGAAGCGCCTCGACTTGGTCCGTGACGACCATGGAGCCAATCTCCGCAGCGATCGCAGAGCCTGCGCGTCCGGCGACGACGATCCCCGTCAGCATAGGGCCGAGCTCTCTCGCCGACGTGTACGCAACCGCGCCCCCGACGATGTTACCCAGTCCGTACTGAACGGCGTTGACTGCCGACTCGAGCGCGATGACCATGCCGGTGAAGAGCGACGTCAGAAGCGTAATGGGGAGCGATTGATATCCGAGAAGGTATGCCTGGGAGATGGCTTCGCCGATGCGAATGCGCGCGCGAAAGAGAAAGCCGATCGAGCTTCCCAGGAGCTGCGTGAGTCCGCCTGCATACTCGAAGAACGCGTTCGTACGTGCGCCGACGCGTTCGAGCGGGTTCATAACGGAAGCCGTTCTTCGATCGCGTCGAGTTGCGCGAGAACGCCGCTCGTCGCCTCGACGCGCTTCACGGCAACGCTACGCTCGGCGTTCAAGTTGAAGACGACCTGGTTTGCGTGCGAGAGGCGCCGGTCGACGTCGCGCAAGTGTCCGCGAGCCTCGCGCTCGAAGGCGCCGAAGTAGCGCCGGACGGCGTCGAGGTAGCTCACGCGCAACTCCTCGTCGAGCGTCCCTTCGCGAACGGCACGATCGGCGCTTTCCTGCGTTTGGCGCATCGCACGTTCCGTGATGTGGAACTTTCCAACGAGCGCGACGAGCGCCGCAAAACGTTCGTCAGGCACGCGCCGGCTCCACAAGCCCGCCACGCTCGAGAGCCGCGCGCTGCTCTGCGAAAAGCCTCTCGAGGCCAACCGCCGCGAGGCCGAGCAGCCTATCGAGATCGTCGCGGTCGAATGGCGTCGCCTCGGCGGTTCCCTGAATCTCCACGAAGCGACCGGCATCCGTTGCAAAGACGTTCATGTCCACGTGCGCTCGGCTATCTTCGTCGTACGCGAGGTCGAGCAGCGTCGTTCCTTCGACGATGCCCACGCTCGTCGCCGCGACTGCCGCGTCAAGTGGCCACTCGTCGGGCTTTCTCGGGTCGGCGACGCGGCGCAGCGCGAGCGCGAGCGCAACGTATGCGCCGGTGACCGCCGCCGTTCGCGTGCCGCCGTCCGCCTGAAGGACGTCGCAGTCGATCCAGATGCAGCGTTCGCCAAGCTTGACGGTGTTCGTCACTGCGCGCAGCGCGCGTCCGACGATACGCTGAATCTCATGCGTTCGTCCGCCGACGCGACCGCGCGCTGATTCGCGCTGCGTGCGCTCCTGCGTTGCGCGAGGCAGCATCGCGTACTCGGCGGTAATCCAGCCGACGCCTTTTCCGCGCATCCACTGCGGAACGCGATCTTCGATCGTCGCGGTGCAGAGCACGCGCGTGTCGCCGACATGGATGAGCGCACTTCCCTCTGCAAACTTCATTATCCCCGGTTCGATGCGTACGGGCCGAATCTCGTCTGCCCGGCGTCCGTCGCTGCGCGGTGTCATTCGACGGTGACGGTCTTGGCGAGATTACGGGGCTGGTCGACGTCCTTGCCTTCGATGTCGGCGATATGATATGCGAAGAGCTGCAACGGAATCACGTTGACGATCGGCGCGAGGAGCTCGTCGACTTTCGGCACCCAAAAAACGTGATCTGCTACCGAAGCCGCTTCCTCATCGCCATAGTTCGCGACGAGAATCACCGGTGCTTCGCGCGCCTTCGATTCCATGATGTTCGAAAGCATTTTCTCGCGAACGCGTCCTTCCGTCATGACTGCCACGACAGGTGTCGTCCGGTCGAGAAGTGCGATCGGCCCGTGCTTCATCTCTCCCGCCGCGTAGGCCTCGGCATGAATGTACGAAATCTCCTTGAGCTTGAGGGCACCTTCGAGCGCCGTTGGAAAGTTCACGTACCGCCCGATGAAGAGAGCGCTGCGCGTCGCGCTGTAGCGCTGCGCAATTTTGCGAATCTCGCTCGACGCATTGAGGACGACGTCGACTGCGGCGGGAAGCAGACGAGTGCCTCGCGCGACCTCGCGCAGCCGTTCGGCGTCAGTCGCTCCTCGCAGCCGTGCGAGCGCGAGTGCGAAGAGCACCATCGCCGTCGCCTGCGCCACGTACGTCTTCGTTGCAGCGACACCGACCTCTGGCCCGCTGCGTGTGTAGAGCGTGCCGTCGGCGAGCCGTGTGAGATGCGAGCCGAGAACGTTGCAGACGCCGAGGATCGGGCTCCCGGCGTGGCTTGCGATGCGCACCGCCTCGACGGTGTCTGCAGTCTCTCCGGACTGCGACATCGCGATGACGAGTGTCGACGGGTCGACGACGGGATCCCCATAGCGAAACTCACTCGCCAACTCCATCTCGACCGGCAAGCGCGCGAGAGAGCGCAGCAGATACATGCCGGTCATGCCGGCGTAATACGCCGTTCCGCATCCTGTAATCGCGATCTTGGAAATGGAACGCAGGCGGTCTTCTCCAAACGCGCCGAGCTCGTCGAGTACCGTAACGTCGCCGTCTTCCGCCACGCGGCCGGCGAGCGTCTCCTTGATCGCGTTGGGTTGCTCGAAGATCTCTTTGAGCATGAAGTGCTTGAAGCCGCTTTTCTCAGCGGCGCGCGCGTCCCAGAGAATCTGCACGACGTCGCGTTCGATGCGCCGGCCGGCGTAGTCCGTGATGCGCCAGCCGTCGCGTCCGACGACTGCGATCTCGCCCTCTTGGACGATCACTTCCTTACGCGTGTACGGGAGAATCGCCGGCGTGTCGGAAGCGACGTACATCTCTTCGTCTCCGATGCCGAGCACGAGCGGGCTCGCGCCGTTGCGCGCGAAGATGAGATGCGTCGGATCGTCGGTCGAGATGACACCGAGTGCGTACGCTCCACGCACCTCGCGCAGCGTGCGTCTCAGCGCTTCCTCGAGGTCGCCATCGTAGTGCGTCTCGATGAGATGCGCGAGTACCTCGGTGTCGGTCTCGCTCCGAAAGACGTGTCCGCGTTCGAGCAATGCTGCACGAAGCGATGCGTAGTTCTCGATGATGCCGTTGTGCACGACCGCTAAGCGGCCGTTGCAATCCATGTGCGGATGGGCGTTCGTATCCGAAGGACGGCCGTGCGTAGCCCAGCGCGTGTGTCCGATGCCCACCGGACCTGAGAGCGGCTCACCATCGCGCAGCCGCTCCGCTAAGCGCGCAAGTTTTCCTTCGGCCTTCGAGTCACAGAGCCGGCCGCGTTCGTCGATGACGGCGATGCCGGCGCTATCGTACCCGCGGTACTCAAGGCGGTGCAGCGCGTCGAGAATGATCGGCACGCTGTCCTTCCCGCCGACGTACCCGACGATGCCGCACATGAGGTCCTACTTGATGCCTTCCTTGGTCCGGTGGTACTCGATCTTACCCTCCGCGATTTCGTCGAGTGCGATGGAGACGGGCTTGTTTGGATTGATCGTCTCTTTGTCGACGAGCGGCTCGCTCGCGTAGTACTCTCGCCGGTCCATTGGCGGCATCTGCTGCACGCGAATCCAATTGTTCAACTGTCGTGCTCGTTTGGTCACGATGTTGACGAGGCTAAACTTCGAATCGGCGTGCTTGAGGAGTGCGTCGAGGTCTCCGAATACGGTCTTACTCATGATGAATGCGTCGTATCTTTCCCAATAACTGTTAGGTGTGCTCGAGATTTCCGAGCAGCTCGTCACCGAAGCGATGGATTCGAAAGCGCTCCGAGTGGAGCACGGCTTCCAAATCCTCCACCGCTTCTTCAGAGCGATGCTGTTCGTTTATGATGATATAGTCGAAACTCCGAATGAACTTCATCTCCTGATGTGCGATCTCGAGGCGCCGCGCGATCTCCTCGTTCGTCTCCGTTCGTCGCGCCAGCAGTCGAGTACGGAGATACGAGAACTTATCCGGAACCAAGAAGATCAGCACGGCCGCCGGATACGCCGCGCGAACCGCGAGCGCGCCGTTGACTTCGGGCTTCATGATGACGTCGTAGCCCTCGGCGATCGTTCGCTCCACGTAATCGCGAGGCGTGCCGTAGAGGTTGCCGTTGTACACCCGCCACTCGAGGAACTCTCCGGCGTCGCGGCGGCGTTCGAACTCCTCGGGTGGCAGAAAGAAGTAGTGCTCTCCTTCGATCTCCCCGTCTCTCGGTGCGCGTGTCGTCGCCGATACCGAGTAACGAAGGCGCGCCGTCCGTGCCCGCAGCGCGTCGACCAGAGTGTCCTTCCCGGCTCCGGACGGTCCCGAAACCACGAAGAGAAGTCCGGGACCTGGTTTCACAGCGTGTAGCAAACCGCCTGCCGGAAGGCGGTCACGACGCTTGGAGCGGCCTTGACACCGCTTGGCCTCTCGTAGCGAACGACGATCGCTTGTCCGGAGTTTATGGAAAACCCAACCTCGAGCGTCCGGTTCGCCGGCAACGAATATGTCGAGAGCCCGGCTTCGCCCGGACATGCCGGCAACGGCACCGTTTCCCTCAGTCTCGAGCCGGCGTAGCGTTCGACGGTGTCGATGGCCTGGCTTGACGAGAGATCTGTGAGCGAGCCTTGAGCCGGCGACTTCTCGTACGAGTACTTCTCCAACCCAAGGGCCGTCGTGGTACTCCAGGTATCGTCGCTTCCTTTCGTCCAGCCGCTGGGATGCGGAGGTCCCGCCGACGAGCAGGCACAGAGAGCGCCGAGGGCAAGCGCCGCTCCGAACGAACGATACGCCGTCATGCGCACGGACTGGGCCCTCGTGCGGCGTCTCGCGTTCGAGTTGCAGTCGCAGTTACTCGGCGCGCGCGTGCAGGACGCGGGCGCGGCACCCGACGGCAGACCGGCAATTGCGTTGTGGTCGGCGGGCGGAACGCGCACGCTCTGTATGGATCTCTTCGGCTCGCCTCCACTCGTGACGCTCGATGCGGAGCTTGACATCGACGACCCCCCGGGCTTCCCTCGCTCGCTCGCGCGCGTGCTTCGCGGCTCGACGCTCGCCGGCGTACGGTCCGGGGACCACGATCGGCTTCTGCACCTGAGCTTCCACACGCGCTCGCGCTTCGGCATCACTAATGAAGTAGACCTTTACATCGAGCTCGTGCCGCGCTTCGGCAACGCCGTGCTCGTAAAGAACCAAACCGTCGTCGCCGCCTGCAAAGAGTTCGATCCGGCGCATAGTGCACGCGCGACGATGACGGGCTTTCCGTACGTGCAGCCGCCGCGCCAACCGGTGATGCTACCGCTGATCGTCGCGGATGCGGGTCATGCCTCCGAGCAGGCGCTCGCGTTTCTTGAAAGCGACGAGGCGTTGCACGAGCCGCTTTTCGTGTATCGCTGCAGGGGCATGCTCTTGCAGGCACACCTTCTTCCGCTCGACCAGTTTTCGGATGCGACGCTAACGCGAGAGCCTTCCCTGCTCTCCATCATGTTCGAAGAGCGAGCACGACGCACCCTGAGCGCTGCGTCCGCCGCCGATGCCGGGCGCCGTCGAGCGCTGCAGCGACGAATCGATGCCCGCATGCGCCGAGTTGACGCCGCTCTTTTATCTCTCGACGCGCGCCAGTTGGAGATCGCGCAGCGCCACGAGCTGCGCCGGGAAGGTGAGGCGCTGTACGCTCGACTCCATGAGTTGGCTGCGCCCGAGCGCGAAGAGGCAAAGCAGCATGCTGCCGACGTCTTCGCACGCTATCGAAAACTCGGCACGGCGTT
>JASHPC010000197.1 GCA_030038335.1 Vulcanimicrobiota bacterium | reverse complement strand
AGAGACGGCGTAGGCGTCGCCGTCGGCGTTGGCTCAGGTGAACCGGACGGTGTCGGTGACGGCGTTGGCGTGGGGCTCGGCGTCGGCGACGGAGTTGCGTGCGCTCCGGGCTTCAACGTCCGCGTCGGTGACGGCTCTTGCGCGTCCAAACGGAGCATGCAGCTGTAACCGTTTACTTCAGGACAATGAACGCCGTTTGCGAGATCGGAGAACGCGTAGGTCGCGACGTCTCCCGGCGGCGCGCTCGGGGTTGCGGTCGTCCCGGGGTGAGCGCCGGGTTGCAGCTGCGCGTTCGATTGCGCTCCAGGCGCGACGGGTGGATTGATTCCGGGACTTCCGCCCGAGCTATAGTCGCTCGAGCACGCGGCTAGACAGAGCGAAAGCGCGACGATCGGAACGAATAGTTTTCTTCGCATTCCCTTTTTTGTGGTTCCTCGTCCCTCGACTTCGGCGCTGCGCGCCTACGCTCGGGATGACACGGTGGAGCGCAGTTCTTCAATGAAGGATGCAACGGAGAGGGAGCGCTTCTCTTCGACGCCTCGTTCGTTCACGTTGAGCGTTCCGTCTTCGACCTCTTGTTTCCCGCAGACGAGGATGTACGGAACCTTCTGCGTTTTCCAGTGGCGAATCTTATAGCCGAGCTTCTCGTTGCTCTCGTCGATTTCGGCTCGGAAGCCTGCTCCGTGAAGCTGCGCGAGCGTTTCTCGCGCGTACGACAGTTGCTGTTCGGCAATCGGCACGACGACGGCTTGCACGGGCGCAAGCCAAACGGGAAACGCCCCGCCAAAGTGCTCGACGAGAATGCCGAAAAAGCGCTCCATCGACCCGGCGAGCGCGCGATGAATCATGACGGGGCGATGATCGCGTCCGTCGCTTCCGCGATACGTGAGATCGAAGCGTTCCGGAAGCATGAAGTCGACCTGCACCGTGCCGAGTTGCCAGATACGTCCGATCGCGTCGCGCACGTTGATGTCGAGCTTCGGTCCGTAGAACGCGCCGCCGCCTTGATCGACGACGAACGGAAGATTTGCGCGCTCGAGTGCGTTACGAATCGCGGTCTCCGCGACGTCGTCGGTCGCTCCGCGCGCGAGCGGTTCTCGTGTCGAGAGATAGCAGGCAAAATCGTCGAAGCGAAACGCGCGCAGGAGGCGTAGCGCTTCCTCGACGGTCTGCTCGAACTCGCGCTGCAGCTGATCGGGCATGCAGAAGAGGTGCGCGTCGTCCTGCGTGAAGCCGCGGACGCGCGTCAAGCCGTGCAGCACGCCCGAGCGTTCGAAGCGATAGACGGTGCCGAACTCGGAGTATCGCAACGGCAGGTCGCGATAGCTGCGCAGGTGGCTCTTGTAGATGAGAATGTGCCCGGGGCAGTTCATCGGTTTGAGCCGGAAGCGCTGGTTCTCGACTTCGAGCGGGCCGAACATGTTCTGCGCGTAGTTTTCGAGGTGCCCGGAAATTTCGTAGAGACGCTCGCTGACGACGTGCGGCGTTATCACGGGAAGATAACCGCGCTCGCGAAGGCCTTCGCGAATGAAGGCTTCGACGATCTCGCGGACGATGGCACCTTTGGGGTGCCAGAAGACGAGCCCGCCCCCTGCGTCCTCTTCGATCGAGAAGAGATCGAGCTCCGTACCGAGCTTGCGATGATCGCGCCGTTGCGCCTCTTCGAGTTGAAGAAGATACTCGTCGAGCTCGCGCTGCGTGTGCCAGGCAGTGCCGTAGATCCGCTGGAGCATCGCGTTGTGCTCGTCGCCGTGCCAATACGCGCCCGCAACGCTCTGCAGTTTCAGCGCTCCAATTTCGCCCGTGCGTTTTGCGTGGCCACCGCGGCACAGGTCGGTGAACTGGCCAATCGTATAGAGCGTGATCGGCTCGCCTTCAGGAATCTGCTCGGCGATCTCGACTTTGTACGGATTATCCCGAAACGTCGCGATCGCGTCGGCGCGCGAAACCTCGCGCCCGGTCATCTCGTAATCGGCGCTGACGATTTCACGCATACGCGCTTCAAGCCGCTCGAGGTCTTCCGGCGTAAACGGCGTTGCGCGGTCGAAATCGTAGTAGAATCCGTTTTCGATCGCGGGCCCGATCGTCGGCTTTGCGCCGGGAAAGAGATCCTGCACGGCATAAGCGAGCACGTGCGCGGCCGTATGGCGCAGCTCCGGAAGGGGTGTTTCGGGCATGAGCGCCGAGGCTTCGGCGCGTATTCCTCTCCGCCTTGCCACTTTACTGTCAAATGGCACAGTAGCTTGAAAATGTCCTGTGTATTTGCTAAGATACTGCCATATGGCATTAGCCGAACGGCTGGCAGCACCGCTTACGGACTCCGAGAGGCTCCACGTGGCGTTGGACGTTGCAAGAAGCTGGGAGCTGCGAGACCGGGAGACGCAGACGTTGCTTGGCGTGGCAGCGCGCACGTTTTATCGATGGAAAAGCGGCAGCGCGCACCTCGGGTCCGATCAGCGCGCGCGCATCTCGCACCTCGCTACTATCAGCCTCGCGCTTGAATCCATCTTCGGTGGGAACGACGCTCCCGCGACATGGTTGCGTCAGGAAAACGCGTCTTTCCAAGGACGCGCTCCGCTCTCCGTCATGATCGACGACGGTTTTGCTGGAATACTTCGCGTGCGCGCATACCTTGAACGCCTTCTGTGAGCGAGCACCGCGTCTGTGCACCGATCGATGGCATTCCGACTCATGGCGAGGTAGCGCTGCGGCGAGCGGTGGCGGAAGAGACGCGCGCGAGCGTCACGGTTCCCTATGAAGGCCCTTACGCAGCGTACGTCATGCGACCGTTCAACTTTCCGATCGCAAGCCGTTTCTCCGACGGAACCTTCGGCGTGCATTACAGCGCTGACCGTTTCGACGTAGCTATCGCCGAGCACGGCTTCCACCTCGCTCGTGCTTTGATGGATGCTCGAATGCCGGCAATCCACATGCGCCGCGCATATTTAACGTTAGAGTTCAACGCGGATCTGCCGGAGATCGAGCCGCGGGCGGAACTGCTGCGTGCAGACGACTATACGGCGTCCCAACAATACGGGTCCGATCGCCGTCGCATGGGCGACCCGGGGGTCCGCTATCCGAGCGTTCGCAAAGCGGGTGGTGCGTGCGCCGGTCTATTTCATCCGATACTCGCCACAGACGTGTATCTCCTCACGGATTCACTCTCTTGCCGTTGGTCGGGCAGCGCGCTTCGTTTCGACTGAAGCAGCGAAGAAAGCGTAAAGATTCTCAGTAGACGAGAGTAACCGGGTGCCTGCCAGCAGAAGGATGTTCCCCGGAAGATGCTCCGGTGGTCGCTGGCGATTCTGTTCGCCGGTGCGCTCTGCGTACCGGTGACGAGCGTTTCCGCTGCGGTGACGTCGGCCGACGTTGCCGCCGACGCGATGAGCCATGTAAACGCAGCGCTGTTGGTGCCGGGCGTGCAGGCGTCGCCTGATCCCTGCGCCGGCCGCAGGTGGTCGCCCTCGCATCCGTTCACGTTTTGCGGGAGAGTGCGCATCGTGCCCGCCGATGCGACGGAGCGCGATCTCTGGTGGGGCCAGCGCCTCTCGGAACTCGCGGACGCGTACTTCTCGGCAGCCGGACAGCACACGCTCTTTGCCTCGCGGCAGGTCGTCGTCAACGGGATGGTTCCGTCGTTTGACGGACGGCGTGCGAGCGCGTTCGAGCTACGCGGCCAGAGCTGGACGATTGCGGGCGTGCAAGGGTTCACGTCTCCCGCGGCAGCCGAAGCAAATCCGCTCGTGCGGCCGTTCGCTGCCGGCGGCATCGGCGGCTATCTCCTCGGGTTCGCGGCGATGGATATCGGGCAGAGCACGCTCATGGAGCTTCCGGGAACGGTGGGGCTGCGCGGCCTCGACGAGCTCTCACGGCGCTCGCTCTTGGGACAGGACATCGGCGAACACGTCGACGGAGCGCAGTCGTGGCTTCCCATTCTGCGCGAGGCGCGCAGCGTGAACGCGATCACGGCCTCGTGCGCCGACCTCGCAGCACGCAGTTGGACGTACGACGCGTCGAGCGGCGCCGTCTCCATCGCTCCCGCTCCCAAGCAATGCACAAGCATTTGGCCCACGCCGTGAGACGAGCTTTGCGCGTTGCAGCAGCGGTGCTCGCGCTCGTTGCGGTGACGTCGTGCGCGTCGTCGAACGGTCCAACGCCCATCCTGGAGACGGGCTCGACGCTGCTCTACCCGCTCATGAACGTTTGGGTGTCCGCCTATCAGGCGCATCATACGAGCGTCGCGATTACGACGCAGGGCACGGGCAGCGGCACCGGCATTTCACAGGCAATCAGCGGCGTCGCGCAGATCGGTGCGTCGGACGCGTACACGCCGAAGGAGCACATCAGCGGCGAGACGCTTCTCAACATTCCGCTTGCGATCAGCGCGCAGCTCATCGCGTACAATCTGCCGGAGATCGCGCCGGCTCATTTGCGCCTTTCCGGCGCGATTCTCGCGGACATTTACAGCGGCACGCTGCAGTATTGGGACGACCCGCGCATCCTTGCCGCAAATCCGGCCCTGCGCGGAAAGCTTCCTCACCATACGATCGTCGCGATTCACCGTTCGGACGGCTCAGGTGACACGTTTCTCTTCACGCAGTATCTTTCGAACGCGTCGGCGTCGTGGCGCAACGGCCCGGGCTTCGGCACGAGCGTCAGCTGGCCGCCGAGCAGCTCCGTGGGCGCGAACGGAAATCCCGGCGTGCTCCAGACGTGCGAGAGCGCGCACTACTCGATCGCGTACATCGGAATTAGCTTCCTGAGCGAGGTCGAGACGCGTCTTGCGTACGCTGCACTGCTCAATCCAAGCGGCGCGTACGTTCTTCCGACGACCGCTTCCATCTCTTCAGCCGCGAAGGCACTCGCGCGGCGAACACCTGCGGATGCGCGCATCTCGATCGTCGACGCGCCCGGGGCGGGCTCGTACCCGATCGTGAACTACGAGTACGCGATCGTGAATCAGGACCAGCCCGACGCCAAGGTACGGCGCGAGCTCGCGTCGTTTTTGCGCTGGACCCTGAGCGTCCGCGGCGGCCAGAGGAGAGCGTATCTGGGCTTGGTGCACTTCATCCCCCTGCCGCCGAGCGTCGCACGCGTGGCGCGGGCACAGGTCGCGCGCATCCGCTAAGGGAAGAGCGGGCAGCAGATGCAGCGCGCGTGGGCGCAACCGCTCTTACGGTGCATAACAGCGATCTTTGCCGCGCTCAGCTTCGGCGTGATCGCAATCATGCTCGTCTTTCTCATCGCGTACGCATATCCAGCGATCCGGTTCAACGGCACGGCGTTCTTCACGACGCTCACGTGGAGCATCGGAAACCAGTACTCCGACCATACGATTTCGCACGGCGGCTATACCGCGCAGATCGGCGCGGCGTTCGGGGCGCTCGTCTTCGTTGCCGGAACGCTGCTCTCGTCTATCCTCGCGATGCTCGTTGCCGTGCCGCTCTCGCTGCTTGTTGCAGTGGCACTCGTCTACCGCGTTCCACCGCTGCTGCGCCCGTTGGCAAACGCAGTCGTCGAGTTGATGGCGGGCGTGCCGTCGGTGATTTACGGACTCTGGGGCATCATCGTTCTCGTTCCGTTCATCGCGACGCGTCTCTCGCCGTCGGGGAACGGAAACGGGCTGCTCGCAGCGGCGCTCATTCTCGCGCTCATGGTGATACCAATCATCGTCGCGACCGTTCGCGACGCGCTTCAATCGCAGCCGGTCGCGGTCTACGAGGCGGCGATGGCGCTCGGGAGCACGTCGTGGCAGGCTGTGACGGGCGCAATTCTTCCGAGCATCCGTAGCGGCATCATGGCCTCGGTGTTGCTTGCGTTTGGGCGTGCTCTCGGTGAGACGATGGCCGTCCTCATGGTCTGCGGCGCGGCGATCAACGCGCTTCCGCACAGTATTTTCTCGCCGATCAACACGATCGCGGCGGTCATCGTCTCGCAGCTGGAGTCGGCGCTCACCGACACGACGGGCATGGCGCAACGATCCCTCGGAGAGCTTGCCGTAACGCTCTTCGTCATCACGCTCTTCGTCAACGGGATCGCGCGCGTCGTTCTGCGCGGCGGCCGCTCGAGATCCGCAGCATGACCGCAAGTATGGCGAGGTGGTCGGCGGCGCGGACGAAGTCGCGTCTATGGTGGGCCGCGAGCATCGCTTCGCTGGGGCTCATCATCGCCGTCCTTGGCTCGATCTTCGCGACGGTGTTCGTGCACGGCATTCCTGCGCTGCGCTTACAACTCTTCACGACGGTGACGACCGGCATTGCGGGAGGCCTCGCAAACGCAATCGCGGGAACGCTGTTGCTCGTCTCGATCGGCCTTGGGATCGCAGCCCTCACGGGAATCGCGACGGCGCTGTGGGTCGTGGAATACGCTCCCCCGTGGGCTGCACGCGCCGTGCGTTTCACGATCGACGTGCTCGTAGGCGTGCCGTCGATCGTCGTAGGGTATTTCTTGTACGTCGCGCTCGTGGAGAGTCTGGGCTGGGGTTTCTCGCTTGCGGCCGGGGCGCTCTCGCTCGCGATCTACGTCCTTCCCTACGTCGAGCGCTCCGCAGACGTTGCGCTCTCGGACGTTCCGACGACGTTGCGCGAGGCTTCCTTCGCGATGGGCGCGCGGCACGCCGTCACCATCTTTTCAATCGACTTGCCGTATGCGATGCCGGGAATTCTCACCGGTTTGCTCGTCGCCGTGGGCATCGGGCTTGGCGAGACGGCGCCGCTGATCTACACCGCCGGATGGTCGAACTACATGCCGACGCTCGCGCCGACGCACTCGCCGGTCGGCTATCTGACGTACGTCGTATGGACCTACATCAGTCAGCCGTTTGCGCCGTCACATGCGCTCGCCTACGCCGCCGCCACCCTGCTCATGCTCTTCATCTTCGCGACAAACTTCATCGCTCGCAGCTTCGTCGACTACCGGTTTCCTCGACACCACGGTCATTGAAGCCGGACGCAGCCGGCGATTCGCTGCGTCGCACCCTGAAAACGAGGAGTGCCCGAGCAACCTGTAATGAGAGGGTAACTGTAAAGATTTTATAGGGGGCGTTCGGGTTCGTTCGGTGTCGTTGTTGCCCTGGTGAAAATTTACGAACACCTTTCGGTCGAGCCCGGGACGTACTACTTCGGCGATTTCGAGTACTACAACTCGATTACGAGCTACCGCGACGTGCTCGTCGTGCAACCGTGAACGGCAAGGCGATTCGGAATGGCGAGTGGCCGGAGGTCATGACGGCATGTGTCGCATGGCAGTACCTCGGGATCTCACGCAACACGCTGTACGAGGCGCTCCGTCGCGGAGATATACCGCACTGGAGAGTGGGCCGTCAATATCTCATCGCAAAGATTGAACTCGACAAGCGGCTCAAAATCTAAAAAATATTTCGAGTAGTACCAACTACTACCAAGT
>JASHPC010000196.1 GCA_030038335.1 Vulcanimicrobiota bacterium | reverse complement strand
GCCGGTCCGATGCCGCGCACGAGCGTCGAGATCGCGCGCGAACTACACGCCGCACTCCATAACGGGCACATCCCCGGGCCGTATCTTTTAGTCGGGCACTCTTTTGGAAGCTATACGACACGCACGTTTTCGGACATGTACATGCCCGAGGTGTACGGGCTGGTAATCGTCGATGGCGAATCCGGCGATCTCGACAGTTCGGAGCGAAGCCGCGGAGCGCTACTCAACTTCGCACGAGACATCGCAGCGCTGAAGGCGTGCCGGGCCGCAATCGCCCATCATGGGCCGCTGCCGCCCATACCTGCGGCGGGACATTCGTACCGGCCCGCGCCGAACGTACCGTGCTCGCATCAGTTCTTCCGCGGGCTTCCGATGCCGCAATGGTCCGCGCATTTGAACGCCACAGTCCTGCACATCGCGAACACGCGCGTGGCGCTATACGACGCTGTCATCTCTGAGATGGAGCAGATGCCCGCCGACGCGGAGTATCTGATCCAGCATCGGCGTTCTTTCGGCAATCGGCCGATCATCGTATTAACCGCGCAACTGCACGGCAGAGGCGCGGCATTCGAGCGACGCTGGGCGAGCGTGCAGCGACGATATCTTTCGCTCTCCTCAAACGCAAAGCAAGTTCTCGCGCTCAGGAGCGGTCACTACATTCAACTGGACCAGCCACGTCTCGTGATCGACGCGATTCGCGAGGAGCTTCATACTCAGCAGAAGAGCGGCCCGTGACGGTCGTTTCTAACGTGATGCATCGTCGTGCCTGGATAATCGCGTTGTGCGTCGCGAGCTCGATCATGACGGTATACACGCTCGTCGGGTCTCCGCAACTATTCGGATATATCGGGCTCGTGGCGCAAGCCACGGGTACGCCGTTCGTCGATCGAATCGCATCGGTCGATGACGGTTCACCTGCCGCGAGGGCCGGCGTCAGAGAAGGTGATCTCGTCGAAGCGAGGCTCTTACCGCCTCCACAGCGCTACCTTTGGAATGCCACGTCATACTTCCGCATTCCGGGTGAAAATCTCGAAGTAGGCATCCCATTCGACCTAACGCTCCTGCGCGGCTCTCAGACGCTTCATGCGCGAGTCGCACCGGTACTCAATCCTGACTCCTTCGGAATGTCACAGATCGCCACGGACCTAGTCAAGCGCAATATCTGGAGCGGCTCGGCGAGTCTTTTCAGCGCGGGAATTATCGGAAACCTGTGGACGCTGCTATTGTGCGTCCTGATCGTATGGCGCCGTGCTGATAACGTGGATGCGTGCCTCCTCGTGCTCACTCTGGTTGCACAGGTGATGATGAGCGCGCTTCGGCCCGGGCAGTGGCGTACTGGATACGCGTCGATTGACGTGTGGGCAGATGCTTTCTATAGCGTCACGCTGACGGCTTCCCACATTCTCCCCCTCGCATACGTGTTGCGCAGAGCCGGCGGCTCTGCGTTCGTGCGCGGTCTCGTCGCGCTCGCGTGCGTCGTTTCCCTCGTGCATTTAATTTCCTATACCGTCGATATCGCCGGTTCGTATTTTGGTTGGCTCGATCTCGCGTCTCTTAACGCGAATGGCATCTATTGGAACGCGATCTCGCTTCGTTCGGCGGGCGACTTTATGAGTGCTGTGTGCCTCGTCGCCGCCATCCCGGCGGCACAGCGCGCTGACCGAACAGCCGTCGCATGGGTGGCGCTTGCAATCGCGCCGTTCATGCTCTCGGTCGCGACCTTTTGGTTCGTCGTCAATGATGCTCCGTTCTACGTGTCGTTCTTTCAGCCGGCAATACTGATGTACGCGCTCTTGAGTCGGCGATTGCTCGACGTGCAGTTCGTGCTCAACCGCGCTGCAGTCTTTACCGGTGTCTCCGTGGTCATCGTGGGCATTTTCGTGATCGTGGAATGGGCCCTCAGCGAGTGGTTCAGCAGCATCAGCCATACGACGAACCTCGCGATCAGCGCGGCCCTTGCGCTGGCGCTCGGCCTCTCCGTGAGAGCGATTCACACGCGCGTCGACCGCGTGCTCGACACGGTGTTTTTTCGCAAGAGGCACGAGGATGAGCAGGCGATTAGGATGCTCGCGCGCGAGGCGGCGTACATCACCGACGTGAACGTGCTCCTTTCGCGTGTGGTGACGACGATGGAAGGACACGCCGACGCGACGAGCGCCGACGTCTTGCTCGACAGCGGTGGCATATACAATACAGCAACTAATAGTGGCCTAAGCGTAAGCGAGAACGATCCCGCGATCGTGCGTCTGCGTGCGACGCGGTCGCCGTTGGATTTGCACGACGTGAGAAGCGCCATCCAAGGCGAGTTTGCGTACCCGATGCTTGCACGCGGACGGCTCGTTGGCGTGCTGATCCTTGGCCCCAAGCGTTCCGGCGAAACGTACGCGCCGGACGAGTCCGACGCCATCCTGCAGCTCGCACACGACACGGGATCGGCTCTCGACGTACTCTTGCGACGGTCCGATGCTGCTCGCGATACGATATTGGAAGAGATATGGTCTACGGCGCGCGCGACGCACGAAGCAATTCAAACGCTCGCCATGGAGCTGCGCAGCAATGCGTAACGCCGGCGCCTGGCGGGCAACGTTATTCGTTCTCGTCGCTCTTGGTATTGCGACGTACGGTTATGACATAGCGGGAATCGGGCACGGCGCGCGCGGCGCTTTCGATTTCGGCACGACGGCGACCAAGAAGCCATTTATCAGGCGCATCCTGGTCGAACATGCGTCACTGGCATACGCTGATGGCTTGAGAACTGGCGACACGTTGGATATTCGCTCGCTTTCGCTGGTCGAGCGCCTCGCATTCGCTGCGCCACCTGCCGGGATGCGCCTGAGCCTGCCCGTTCAGAGCGACAGCCGCCGCGTCGCCGTAAACTACGTCATTCTAGCGTATCCGCAGCCGTGGGAGCTGCTCCTGGAAGATATTTCAGGCATCGTCATTTTGATTGCCGGTGGTGTCGTCGCATGGCGCGGCGCGATGACGCCGCAAGGGCGGCTACTAGCGTGCGTGCTCATCTTTTCATGGAGCGCTCCAACGAGCAACGACATATGGGCGTCTCCCGCTCCGGCATTCGCCGTTGCTGGTGCATTGTACGATCATCTCGTGCATACGCCGCTGCTGTGGATTTTGCCGTTGTTGCTTTTCCGTTCGTTCGGCCGGCGTTCACCCGCCGAGAATGTGGTCTTCATCGCGGCCCTTCTCGCTCCCGTGATACACTGGTGCTTCGATGTCGCGTTGAATGCGGGGATGCTGTTGTGGGGGTCGATCGATCCCACGCAGGTGGTATCGCTTGCGCTCGAGCCCGTCATGGTGGACGTAAACTGTGCGCTGGTCGTACTCTACGGCGGACTCGTGCTTCTCGGTTGCCGAAACGAGGAGCGTTCGCGCTTCACCCTCGTGTACGCCGCGGCTGTCGTCGTAAACATTGCAATTGCGATATCCGAGTGGCCCGCGATGGCAACCGTTGCGATTGACGCGATCGCGATGGCCGCCGCGGCGATTGTCCTCGCGTACAGTCTGCTGACGCGACGTGTTCTCGACATTGGGTTTGCGATTAACCGTGCGGCGGTCTTCACGGGCGTTTCCCTGGTGACCGTCGGCGTCTTCGTGCTCGCCGAGTGGGCGCTGGGCACGTGGTTCAGCAGTGCCAGTCACACGACGAATCTCGCCGTGAGCGCAGCGCTTGCCCTTGCTCTGGGACTATCGGTTCGTGCGATTCATTTCCGCGTAGACCGCGTCCTCGACGCCGTGTTCTTTCGCAAACGGCACGAGGACGAGCAGGCAATACGTATGCTCGCGCGCGAAGCGGTGTATATCACGGACGCAAGGGTGCTGCTTTCGCGAGCGGTTGCCATTCTAGAGCAGCACGCAGACGCCTCGAGTGTGCAGGTATTGCTTGGCGATGGCGCCGGACGCTACGGCCCAGTGAAGGAGAACGA
>JASHPC010000195.1 GCA_030038335.1 Vulcanimicrobiota bacterium | reverse complement strand
GACGATAAACGCGTCCATCTCGCTGACGTCTGCATGCAAAGGCAAGAGATATTCGCCAAGATTTGCGTTCATGACGCGTCCCGTGCGCTCGTCAACGACTGTTTCTTCGTGCAGCGCCATGCCGATTCCGAAGATCATGCCGCCGAGGTATTGGCTGCGCGTCGTCTTTCTGTTGAGGATTCTCCCCGCTGCGAATGCTCCGATCATTCGGCGAACGCGAACCTCGCCCAAGTCGGGATCAACTTCGACAACGGCAAATTGCGCACCGAATGCGTGCGCCGAGTATGGCCCGTCCCACGACGCTTTGCTGTCGGCGCGCCGTTCGAGAGGCAACGGCGTTCCCTTCTTCAGCTCGTCCCGTAGCGCCGATGCGGCTTCGAACACGGCGGAGCCGACGCTCGCAGCCGTCCACGATCCGGCCGAAAGCGGTGCAGGAGGAAGATCCGTGTCACCGAGCTCGACGCGGACGCGCTCCACCGGGATGCCGAGTACGTGCGCGGCGACCTGCGCGAAAACGGTGTAGCTGCCCGTTCCTAAATCTTGCGTTCCGCTGCGAACCGTCACGTTTCCGTCGGCGTCGATACCCACCGATGCCGACGCGCCGACGCGATTCGTGGGATAGGTTGCCGTCGCCATTCCCATACCAACGAGCATGCGGCCGCTGCGCATCGAACGCGGCGACGGATCGCGCGCCTTCCAGCCGATCTTTTCGGCACCGAGCGCGTAGCACTCGCGAAGGTGTTTGCTCGAGAACGGCTTTCCCTCGCTTTGATCTTCGTCGGCATGGTTGCGCAGGCGCAGCTCGATGGGATCGATGTTAAGCTCGTAGGAAAGCTCGTCCATCGCAACCTCGAGCGCGTACGTGCCGCTCGCCTCTCCAGGCGCGCGCATGTACGTCGGCGTGCCCGAGTTCACGCGCGCGAGCGTATGCGTAACGCGAAGATTGGGCGTGCGATAGAGCATCTTCGTCGCGAGCGCGCTCGACTCGATGAACTCGTCGAAGACTGACGTTTGCGACAGCACGTCGTGCGTGACGGCAACGAGCGTGCCGTCTCGCCGTGCGCCGAGTGCAATCGTTTGAATCGTTCTGGGCCGAAAGCCGACCGAGCCGAACATCTGCTCGCGCGTCACGGCGAGCTTCACCGGACGCTTCACCACGCGCGCGGCCATTGCCGCGAGTGCCACGTGCGACCACACGCCGCCCTTGCAGCCGAATCCGCCACCAAGGAACGGCGACTGTACGCGCACGTTCTCGGCGGGGATGCCGAAGACGCCGGCAAGCCGCTTGCGCACGTTCGATATCCCTTGCGTCGAATCGTAGACGCTGAGTCGATCGCCCTCCCACGTCGCAACCGTCGCGTGCGGCTCCATCGGATTGTGATGCTCGACCGGCGTCGAGTACGTCCGTTCCAATCGCACGGGAGCCGACGCGAGCGCTTTCTCCGGATCGCCGCGCGTGACGTTCGGAGGATCGCCGAAGATATCGTTCGGCGTATAGCGATCCCGCGAGCCTTCTATGCTCGTGACCGGCGTCAGCGTTTCGTAAGAGGCACGCACGAGCGACGCTGCGTGCGTCGCAGCCTCGAATGTCTCGGCAACGACGAGCGCGACCGGCTCACGATCGTAGCGGACTTCATCGCTTTGAAACAGCGAGAGCGCGAAGGCGTTGTCATCCCCTTCGGCGTGAACGCGCGGCGCGTTCTCGTGCGTCAAGATCGCGATGACGCCTTGCACGTGTTGCGCACGCGATACATCGATTGCGGCGATGCGGCCGCGCGCGATCTTGCTCGTCACCATGACGGCGTGCGCACAGTTCGGCGGCGTGAAGTCGGCGGCGTAGCGAGCGCCGCCCGTAACCTTCGCGCGGCCATCGGCACGATCGCGCGGCTCACCGACGAGTGGAAGCGTCACGCCGATGCCTCTCGAACTGCGGCGCAGATGTTCTCATAGGCTCCGCAGCGACAGATGTTCCCGCTCATCTCCTCGCGTATCGTCGCGTCGTCGAGCGCGTGCGCCTCTTCGAGCATCCCGATGGCCGAAAGAATCTGCCCGGACGTGCAGTAGCCACACTGAAACGCGTCGTGCGCGATGAATGCAGCCTGCATCCGCTCGAGCTTCTCCCCGTGCGCGAGACCTTCGATTGTCGTAATGCGATCGCCGCGGTGCATCGCCGCGAGCGTCAGACACGAAAGAACACGGCGCCCGTTCACCAATACGGTGCAGGCGCCGCAGGTACCACGGTCGCAACCCTTTTTCGTTCCCGTCAGGCCGAGGCGGTCGCGCAGTGCGTCGAGGAGCGTTACGCGGGGTTCGGCGAGAAACGAACGCGCTTCGCCGTTGATTTCGAGCGAGATCTCGGCGTCGCGTGGAGGCATGGTAGCACGCTTCTACCCAGCGCGCCGGTCCCCCACGTCGCCGCCGTCAGCCCGCGTTATCGGCTGTGACGCCCTCCGCCCGGCGGTAGTCCCGCCTCAAACGATCGAGCGCGGGATGCAGCCACGGGTCGCGTGGGTACTTGCGCTCCCAATCGCGGATGCAGTTGCCCAGGTCATTGAGCGCGTGAATGGTTCCGCGTTGCTGCATGTCCGAGTCGGTTTGACGGTCGAAGGCGTCGAGCCGATTACGGATCTCCAGGACGCTCTCTTTCTGGCGTCCGAAGTACTCGTCGGCAGGCGCCATGCGCGAGAGCAGTATTTGTTGTAGCGAGACTTGCCGCGCGAACGCTCCGCCCATCTGCATGGCGGCCAGCGCGGATGAAAGAGCAACGATAATGACAATCGCCCGCATGGATTCACATCCTCCAGTAGGCGAGTAATCGGCCGCGATTTTGAAGGCGTAAAGGAGCGTTCACGAACCTTGCAGCGCTCGCGAGCGTGCGCTGCCCGTATCGTT
>JASHPC010000194.1 GCA_030038335.1 Vulcanimicrobiota bacterium | reverse complement strand
TCAGGCTGTCGCAGAAGCGTGGCGCCCGGACTACAATGAGGTCCGTCCGCATTCTGGCATCGGCTCCTCACGCCGCGGGAATTCGCCGCGCAGTTTTCAAATGGGCCGCCTCACAATTTTCAGCAGCGCAGAAAGTCACCAGCCACACCCAGGAATCCAGTAGATTGCGGGATATTGGCGCCGCGGTTCCTTGTGATAGGAGTCCGGAAGCACGACCGCGGCGTGGATATACGTGGGTTTGCCCCAGAACTGCGAAAGCACGCTGCTATGCAGGGTTACCTGCAGCACCTGCGGCTGATCGGCGAACACGAAGCTCGTGCTACTAGTTACCAAGAGCAACGCACACGCCAAGAACCGCGCCACGCGTATCAACGTGAATTCTTTGCTTCGTGCGTTGCGTTAGGAAGGCCTATGGGTTCGCATTGACGCAATGTTCCAACGGAGAGATCCGCCCAATGCCTGAACCATTTTTCGGTTTTTCACGTCGACGTTTTCTCGAGGGAGCGGCAATGATTGCAGCGCCTGCCGTGTTACCGGCACGAGCCGGCGCGGAGTGTTACGCTCCGTGGACGCTCTCGCTGGAACACTACGATGCTGCGCGCTTCGGTCCGCTGCTGGCGGTGAGCGACGCCGGCGACGACGCCAAAGCAATCGCGCGCGCTGCGTATGCGTCGGCAAAAGCGCATGCGCTGCATTCTGCGAACGCGCTGTCAGTCGGGGTGATGATCGACGGCGAGAGGATGGTGAGCGCAGGCGAAGCGCCGATTGGACCCGACGAGTACGCGAAACTCGTTCCCGCGGCCTTCGGGCGCACGCTTTGCTCGACCAACGTGGGTAAGCGTGCCAACGTACGGCTGGACCGTCTGTTGCCGGAGTTCGTGATAGCCGATGCTGCAAAAGACGAGCCGGAATGGCTGGCAAGCGTCTTTGCGGCCTTCGCACCATTTTTGAAGACGCCCGACGGCGTTCCACGCCCGCTCACCGTGCGTCTTCTCGTGCAACCCAGCGACACCGCGGCAACCGTGCAGCGGCTCGTTGGAAAGCTCCAAGCCGGCCGTGCACAACGCGACCTCGGCTCAGCGTCGATCCAGCGTTTCGCGCTATTGACGGTAACGGATGGGCCGATCGTCCGCGGTGCGCCCGTCGACGAGATCGAGCGTGTTCTGGCCATCGCTGCGCAGAGCGGAATCGGCGAAGTCGCCATCGACGGCAATCTCACGCAAGCGGCGCGTGAACGCATGAGCGTTGCGTCGCTGCTCAACGTCGTAGACGTGGAAACGTTGCACGACCTCTTCAGCGTTGCACGACGAAATCACGTGAAACTCGTCTATCGCTATCAAGTCGACGTCGACTCTGCCGCACGGACCATCTGGACCGGCTTGCACACGGCGCGTTCCTACGGCCTTTCGGCTGGGAAGTATGGCCTTCTGCCGTTTACGCTCGAGGAACAGGAACGCGTGGTTTCGCTCGTCAGCGGTTGGACTCAAGGATGGACGACGGTCCCGGCGTTTTACCTCGACACGCCCCTCGTCACGGCTGATGACGTCTTCGATGGCTCGCGCATCGCCGACGGTGCAACGTTGTGGATGGAAAGAGTGTGTGCGGCCGGTGCACGCCTCGTGCTTTTCGATTGTCCCGATCCGATCGCCGAGCGGCAGTTGATTCGCGACGCGAAGCACCCGCGCGGCGTGCTCACGCTGGACCAAATAGTCGCTCTGAACGCGCGCGCGGAGGAACTGAAACTCAAGCCGATGTGGTCGGGCTCGATCACGCCGCGACAAGCATTCGATTTAGGCGCGCGGCGCGTCTTCGCAATCTTCTGTACGGGATATGCGTCGCGTTTCGTTGCCGTTCATGGGAACTTCGTCGACGATCCGGACCTCGCGAGAGAACTTGCACCCACGGAAATGGGCGTGCGGCGCGTGCAAGCCGTTCTGAGCGCTGGGTTCTTGACGGCAACCCTGCAAGGCTCAAACCCGACGCTCGCAAAGCAGATCGAAACTCGCGCGCGCGAACTGCTCGCTGCAATTGACGCTAAGCGCAGCGCGGAAGCGATCCTGGCCTCGCTCGAGGCGTCAATGATGCGCGGTTGGGTCGCGCACTGGTCGTGAGCCTTACCGCAGCCCGACCTGATTCATCAAGAACGACAGCTCATCGACGGAGTGCGCGATCTCGTTGTCGATTGCCGAACGCCCGTGGCCTGTATTCGTGTAGATGCGCAGCAGAATCGGCGTCGGCGCCGCGTTCGCGTACTGCAGCCGCGCCGCGAACTTACGAGCGTTCATCGGATCCACGCGCGGATCGTCGGGCGAGGTGACGACGAGCGTTGCTGGATAGTCTGTGCCACGGCGCACGTTCGCATACGGCGAATACTTGTAGAGATATGCGAACTCTCGAGGGTTTGCGCTCGAGCCGTACTCCGACACCCAAAGGCGCGCGATAAGAAAGTTCTGGTAGCGCAGCATGTCAGTGAGCGGCCAGCCGCACCACACGGCCTTGAAGAGCTGTGGTGCCTGCGTTTCGGCCGCGGATACGAGAAGCCCGCCGTTACTCGCGCCTGCGATCGCGATGTGCGCTGGGTTCGTCCATCCAGACTGCACGAGATATTTGGCTGCGTAGATGAAATCGTCGAAGACCTGCTGTTTGTTCGCGAACATGCCCTCGCCATGCCACTCTTCCCCGTATTCGCCTCCTCCGCGGAGGTTCGGTAGCGCATAGAGTCCTCCGCGCTGCACCCAGGCGAGCGCGTTGTTGGAGAACGTCGGCGTCATTGAGACGTCGAAACCTCCGTAGCCCGTAAGAAAAACCGGAACGTGGCCGTTGGGTGCGGTTCCTCGTTCGTGCACGAGGAACATGGAGATGGGCGTGCCGTCCTTCGAGTGATACCATACCTGACTGACGACGATGTTCGACGTGTCGTACGGGATGGGCATACGCTGCCACACGCTCTGCGCAGCCGTCGCGATATCGTAGCGATAGATCGTCGTCGGCGCATTGAATGACTGGAACGAGTAGTATGCTACGGGATCGTCTGGTTGCGCGCCGCAGCATTCGACCGTACCCATGCTGGGGAACGTAACGTCGCGCAGCCGCGAGCCGCTTTCCGTGTAAATGCGCACGCGGCTAGAAGCATCGTGCAGATACGTCAGCGCGAGGCGATGGTCCACGACCTCTGTGCTCTGCAAGATGTCTTGGCTTTGCTGAACGATCACTCGCAACCCGTTCGGATGCGCGAGGTTTGCGATGGCAAGCTTAAAGTTAGGTGCACCATCGCTCGTCGTAATATAGGCCGTGTTGCCATCAACGTCGACGCTCCATTGAGCGTTGTACGTGAGCGTTCCGAGGCGCAATACGGTGGCGTCGGAGTGCTTGCGATCCCGGATTTCGACGTTATTGCCACCGGATGTCCCGTGGAATGCAAAGAGCACGAGCCAACGCCCGTTGGGAGAGACGGCAACGTCGGGCAGGTCGGCGGCCGGCAAGCCTCTACCGTATACCGAAGCGTCCATGTCGCCGCTGGGGCTGCCGGTCATCGAGTGAAAGTAGATGCGAGATCCCGCAACGGTCGCAGTGCCGCGGTTGCTTGCCGCAAAGCGCGCATAATAGAATCCGCTTTCGTCGGGAAGCCATGCGACTTGCGAGTATCCCGTTCGCGTGATCGCAATCGGTAGACGCGTACCGTTGGCGATGCGCAGCACGTGAAGTGTGGTTCGGTCGTTGCCATTTACGGAGAGCCCGTACGCAAGGTACGTTCCGTGCGGGCTCGGATAGAATGCGTTTACCGCGGTGTTGCCGCTCGGATCGAGCTTATTCGGATCGATCAGCACGCGAGCCGGGCCGCCGGAGCGTCGGCGAACCATAACGACGTATTGGTTTTCATTTCTTGCGTGGTAGGAGTACACGAGCCACGCGCCCGCAGGCTGTGGTATACCGACGGAAGGAACCGACAGCAGACGATGGAGCTCTTGAGCGAGCGCAGCGCGCCCGGGAAGCTCGTCGAGATGCGCTTTTGCATATGCGTTTTGCGCCTGGGACCACGCCAGGACGTTCGGAGCCGTGCCGTTCTCGAGCCACTGATATGGGTCGGGCACCTTCACGCCAAAGTAGTTGTCGACGATGTCGTCGCGCGGCGTTGCGGGCGGTTTGGCTATTTGTGCGGCAAGTGGCGCGGCACAGAGCAAGACTGTGAGGAGGGTAGCGAAGTATCGGCGCATCGGATTCTCCCTCAGCAATTTTTTCTTCCGTAGTATTAGGGGCTGTCCTTGACGCCGTCCTGTGGCCAGAATCCGTAGATCGCGCGTCCCGGCTCCAAATCCCAGAAGCGCGTCGCATTGTCGCCGACGCCGTAAACGACGGCATAAGGAATGTCGTGTGTGAGAATTGCACGAACGAGCCTCGCGAAGTCACGCTGTGACATCCAGGTGGCCGCATAGCGTTTGAACTTTTGCTCGTCCGTGAGACCGAGCCACCCGCTCGACGCTCGAACGCTCTCGTCTCGCGGGTCGTCGGATTGCGTTATCGAGCCAATCCGCACGCACGCGACCTGGATTCCAAACTTGTCGCTATAGTAGCGTCCCAAAGCCTCGCCGTACGCCTTCCAAACCCCGTAGAGACTATCCGGCCGGTACGGCGCGCTAACGCCGACGACCGTACCAGACCCTGCCTCGTAAATTCCAGGTATGTTGTCTGCTTCGTACATCCCGACGCAGTGGTTGGAACTCGCGAAGATGATGCGCTTGGCACCATTGCGCCGAGCCGCCTCAAAGACGTTGAACGTTCCGCCGATATTTACCGAGTATACGCTCTCCCAATCAGCGTCCACGGCAACGACACCGGCGAGATGAATAACGGTCTCACATCCGTGCAGCGCAACTGTCATCGCATCTACGTCTTGGACGTCCGCGTTGACGTCGGCATCGCGCAGATCGATTCGCACGAGCTCGTGGTCCCGCGCCAGGTCGGCGCAAAGACGCCGTCCGATCGTGCCGTTAGATCCGGTTACGGCAATTTTCGCCATTTACACGAATTCAAGCGAGGAAGGCTTTTGAAACCCGTTCTCTTTCATCCAAGGCTCGTTGAAAATTCGCGAGAGGTAGCGCTGACCGCCATCGCAGAGGATCGTCACGACGATCGAACCTTTCGGAAGCTCTTTCGCGATCCTCGCCGCGCCGAGAACGTTCAGTCCACTCGAGCCGCCGACGAAGAGTCCTTCATGCGCGAGCATCCAGTGAACCATCGCGATGGCGTCTACGTCGGTTCCTCGAACGGCGCGGTCGATCGGAGCATCGGCAAAGTTTGCGGTGAGACGCTTGATCCCAATGCCTTCCAAATCGGAGTCGCCCTCGGGTTCGAGTGCGCCCTTCGTCACATAGTTGTAAAGCGCCGATCCCATGGGATCGCAAAGCACCGTGAGAACCGCCGGTTTGCGAGCTTTGAGCGCAATGGAGACGCCGGCAATAGTGCCGCCCGTGCCAGCGGCTGCGACGAACGCATCGATATTGCCCCCAGTTTGCTCCCATATCTCCGGGCCGGTCGACGTTTCGTGCGCCTTCCGGTTCGCGGTGTTCTCGAACTGATTGGCCCAAAATGCGCCGGGCGTCGATTCGGCGACGCGGCATGCGACGTGATAGTAGTTTTCTTGATTCGTGAATGGAACCGCAGGCACGACCCGAACGTCTGCACCGTACGCACGCAAAAGGTCGATCTTCTCCTGCGACTGATCGGCGGGCACGACGATAACGCTCTTATAGCCGCGCTCGTTGGCGATGAGCGCGAGGGCAATTCCTGTGTTGCCGGCGGTGCCTTCTACGATCGTTCCGCCCGTACGCAGCGCACCGGTCGCCTCAGCATCGTCGACGATGCCTCGCGCGGCGCGGTCCTTCACCGAGCCGCCGGGATTCAAAAACTCGGCCTTGGCCAGAATTGTTCTCTCGAGACGCCGCGAAAGCTCGCGCAGTTCGATCAATGGAGTGTTGCCGATCGTTCCCGAGAGGCCGTTCGCCGTATGCGTCATACGTGCGTCTTCGTTTTGGTACTGACTCGCCGTCGCCCTGTTGCGACGCCAGGTTACGTCGAATGCACGAATGTGGCGATCGTCATCCACACGCCGAGACCGACGATCAGCGCCGACAGTGAGAGCGTAATGACGTTTGCCAGTACCCTGTTTCGCCGTTCGCCGATCACGCGCCGGTCGTTGACGAGTACGAGCAAGAAGCCGAGCACGATAGGCAGCACGAAGCCGTTGAATGCTTCGACGTCGACGGTGAGCTGGATAAGCGGCAAGTGCGGAATGAGGACGAAAGCGGCTGCAGCGAGGACGCACGCAAGGTAGAGCGCGGTGAAGCGGCGCGCGCGCAGGCCATCGTTGAGCGAGCAGCGCCAGTAAAACGCTTCGCCGAAAGCCCAGGCAGTGGCTAGCG
Source organism: Vulcanimicrobiota bacterium (assembly GCA_030038335.1). Lineage (GTDB taxonomy): Bacteria > Vulcanimicrobiota > Vulcanimicrobiia > Vulcanimicrobiales > Vulcanimicrobiaceae > Tyrphobacter. The sequence goes on along the minus strand of JASHPC010000194.1, from coordinate 3,833 downwards.
AAACGACAAGAGCCCCGAGCATCGATGCGCCGATGAGACCGGCACCGAAGGTGATGCCGGCGAACTTTCCAACGAGCGGCTCGAGCGCAATTGCGGCGTGCGCTGCATCGGAAACGGCAATGTGGCGGACGTAGAGCGTCGCCGCAGTCGTGACGATGATGGCGCACATGATGCCTTGCGTGAGGACGGAGCCGATCGCCGTGTCGGCGCGGGCGTATCCTAGGTCGCCTTCCTTCAACCCTTTGTCGACCGTGGCGCTCTGCTGGTAGAAGATCATCCACGGCATGATAACAGCGCCGATGTTCGACGCAATCAACAGCAGATACGACTCGTTTCCGAGAGGCTGCGCGCCGAGAATACCTTGTTTTAGAATGTCGTGCAACGGAGCGTGTGCCGCAAAAGCCGCAGGAATGAAGAGCAACTCGATAGCGCAGAGCGCGAGCGCAAAGACTTCGACGCGCCGGTACGACGCCGTGAAGATCACGACACAGAGTAGCAACGCTGCAATGATGACGAACGGCTGCGGCGGCAGGCCGAAGATCTGCACCGCGCCTGCGATCCCAGCGAACTCGGTGATGAGCGCTGCGACGTTCGTGAGGAGCATCGTGCCGAGCGAAAGCCACGCCCATCCCAAACCGTAGTGATCGCGTATGAGGCGCGCGTGGCCTTTCCCCGTAACCGTGCCCAAGCGTACGGTCATTTCCTGAACGATGAAGAGTGGCACTACGAGCAGGAGCTGCAGCAGTACGAGCTTATAGCCGAACTGCGCGCCTGACGTCGCAGCCGTTGTGATGCTGCCCGCCTCTGTATCGGCGAACATGACGATGACACCCGGACCAGCTACGGCAAGGAAGCGAAACAAGCGGTTTACTAGCGTTGCGCCGCCCAGCGGCAACGTCGTCGCGAACGGTTTTGCCATTACCGCGTTTTAGGATACCCTTAAACCTAAATAAGGCTTTCCGATATTTGGCTGCGGTATGCGAGATCGGCGACTAAGCCCTAGGTAGATCTCATTCTGACGCGCAGCGTTTCGCCGCTTGCTAGCGCCTCTCGCGGCGTGAGGGCGGCGGTCGAAGGCGAGAAACGCGCGAGGTCCCAGCGTTCCTCGGGCGTGGTGCCAAAATAGTCGTCACGGATCGCCGCCTCTGCGTGCGTCATCACGTGATCGGCGTCCAGGGCAATGTCGTAATACGACGCGAGACGCGCTGCAACGACGCAGAGTCCGTCGATAAGCCCTTCGGTAATGGGATAAGCTCCGAAGTCGTGCGGCGTTGCATTCTCCATTGCCATTGCGGAGATGCCGACCGCGTACGAGTTGCGACCTCGCGTGTGCTGCGCGTACGGGCGCTCCGGCTTCGCGTAGACGTCACGCATGTTTTCGCGAAGGTCGTGCGTCTGTGCCACGACGATCGTTCCGTCACTCTGCTGCGCGATACAGTAATGATACGCCGGAAAGAGGGAAGCGTAGTCGTGCGCCGACCAGTGCAGATAGACGAACTCGATGCGCCCCGGCGTTTCCGGTCTCCACGCATCGAGGCTCGCGGTAGGATAGGTAGAACCATGCTGCATGTACGCAAGATTATGCGCTCTCGCAGCATGTGCCTCGCTCGTAGCCGCGAGTCCGATGCCGAGACCTGTCGTGGGCGGAGCGCCTTGGACGACCCGCGACGTTGCCAGCTTTCGCGCGACGATTACCAGCCTTCTTCGCTCGCGTGCGCTGCGCGGAGCACAGGTTGGCTTCATCGCGATCGACACGCAGCGCGGCACGCTTCTCTATTCGAGAAACGCCGATCAGGAGTTCATGCCTGCTTCGAACTTCAAGTTGCTCGTCGGATCGACGGCGCTGCATCGCCTCGGAACGAACTTCTCGTACGTAACGACCGTACTCGCCGACGTGGCGCCGGTCGACGGAGTCGAGCACGGCAACGTGTACTTGCGGGGCGGAGGCGATTCTTTGCTCGCTGCCGGAGATCTCCGCGATGCCGCCAAGGCCGTTGCTGCAGCCGGCATCCGCGCTGTGACGGGATCGGTGATAACCGATGTCTCGCACTTCGACTCGCAGCGTCTCGGATACGGTTGGTCCTGGGACGATCTTCCGTACTACTATGCGCCCGTCATCTCCGCGCTGGAGCTCGAGGACGGCGTGGTTCACGTCACCATCACGCCCGCGAGCACCGCAGGCGACAAGCCGGTGGTCAACGCGTGGCCCGAAACCTCCGCGCTCACGCTTGACAACGAGATGCGTACGGGTGCGCGCGGATCGGCGAGCACCGTCGACATCGTTCGGCCTTGGGACGAGCCGCGTACGATAGAGCTAGTCGGATCCTATCCTCTGGGGGCGCAGACCTCGGGCGATCTTGTACCGAGCGTACCGGACCCTGAATCGTACGCGGGAGACGTTTTCTTGCGTGCGTTGTCGAGTGAGGGCGTCAACGTCGCTGGCGGAGTGCAAGATGGCCGCGTTCCGTCACATCCGGTCGTTATCTGGACGCACCACTCGCTGCTCATGCCGCAGTTGCTCCAGCGATTTTGGTATCCGAGCGACAACCTCATGGGCGAGCTTCTTCTCAAGGAGCTCGGTGTGCTCGGTGCGGGCGAGCCCGGAACCGACGCGAACGGCGCAACCGTCGAACGAGCGTTTCTCCGGAGCATCGGCCTCGACCCGAAAACCGTTTCGATCTCCGACGGCTCGGGGCTCTCGCAGTACGACCGGATTACGCCGCGCGACCTTCTCGATATCCTGCAGTTCGACTGGAAGGCGCCGTATCGGAACGTCGTCATCGACGCGCTACCGCTCGCGGGGGTTCGCGGTACGCTGCGACATACGTACCTCGGGACGCCCGCCGAGTACCACGTCTTCGCAAAGACCGGAAGCATCAGTCACGTGCGCACGATCTCGGGTTTCGTCCAAACTCGCACGCACGGCGTCGTGACGTTTTCATTGCTCGTCAACCAGTGGATGGGGGAAGACGAGCCCGGAGGAGCGGTAGCTCTTGCGAAACTTCGCGGCGCGATCCTGTCGTCGATCGCGTCGCGCTAATGGAGGACTAAGCAAACCTTTGTCGGATTAGCAGGGCAAAGTGAACGAGCGCGTCCTGCGCCGATCACTTTTTCTTTTCTCCGGACTATTAGAGGTGGATTAAAGATGGGTGACCCGCGTATCCGGACGTTTTCGCGACTGATTGCGTCCGTCTTCGGAGTATTTTTCAGCGCAGTTCTTCTTTCAAGTGGCCTAGCGCTTGCCGGCACCACGGGCACGATAACCGGGACCGTCCGCGGCGATAACGGTGCGCCTCTTGCCGGCGTAACAGTGACGGCGACTTCGCCAAGCCAAACCGCTTCGGCGACGACCGACGCACACGGCTTCTACTCACTCCTTGCGCTCCTGCCCGACACATACACGATGTCGTTCTCCATTTCTGGATACGAAACGGCAACCGCGGCGGGCGTCGTCGTGCTGCAGGACCAAAATCAAGTTATAAACGAGCGGCTTTTCACGCTTCGGGTGATCGCGCACGCCGAGACGTCGGGCGCTGCCAATCTCGTCAATCCCAACCAGGGCAGCGACGTGTATAACGTCTCTGGGCAAGAGCTCAGCGCAGCGACAAACCCAGGCGATCTGCTCGAAACGCTCTATCAGTACGCTTCAGTCTCGCCAGGAGTTACCTCGACGGGCTTCCCGGCGCAACCGCGCGTGCGCGGTGGCGAGGTGACGGACTTGGGATACGAGTTCGAAGGCATCCCGATCTCCGACGACATGACCGGTTTCTTTACGACGAACCTCTCCAACTTGGGAGTTCAGAATCTCGAAGTTTACACCGGCGGCTTGGAAG
>JASHPC010000193.1 GCA_030038335.1 Vulcanimicrobiota bacterium | reverse complement strand
AAAGAAGGAGCCGCTTGACGATCTTATTTCCGTCGATGAACCACAACTCTTGAAGAACGCCCTTATGACCATAAAACAGTTGCGAACTGGTGCCATCATTGCGCTTTCCCAAAAAACGGGATTGTCCGTGTCGGACTTTGAGAGATTTGCGGGCTTCCAGCAGAACGAACTCGCCGAAGGCGTAGTCCGTGATTTTGACTACTTCACGCGAGAGGACGTAGACCTCGGTCAAAAGCGAGCGTAAAGAGACTCGCTTCGTGGAAGGGCGGCCGAGCGGTTTAAGGCATCCAGTTTAGGTCCGGACGGGGCGATCCTGAAAGCGCCGCTCCCCGTGGGTCCGAATCCCGCCCCCTCCATCGCCTCTATTGAGTCTAGCGCGCCTTTGCCTTCAGCTCCTTTGCACCGGAAATGCTCGCCAAAGTGCATTCTGCAGCCCTAACGAGCCCCGTTATCTCCTTCTTGCTGAGTCTTGGCTCAGTGCCGTGCGCGCGTGTGATTTCCATTTGGTCCTTGGCGAATGCTTCTGCGCTCTTGCGCAATTCGGAACGACTCATGCGCGACCTCCTGCGATTGGTGCTGGATATACTTTGTCAACAATGTATTCTGCGAAGTCCGACACCCAACGCTTTCCACGTATCTTTCTCGTTTCACAATGATGCCTGAAGTCGGGATCAAGGGCAAGCGCTGGATTAAGCATGTTGGCGATATCCGCGTGGCGCGGCTGACCTCCAGGAAGCCATGTTCTCACGTAGGCTTCCGCGTTGTTGGCTCTCTGCCTCCATTTTTCAGCAAAGTCATTATACAGAGTGTCAAACGACTTGGCTTCGAGGTTCCTAATCGTTTCCGCTGTGAGTGCCACGAGGAGCGCGCCCCTTCCTTACAAGAATCGCGTTGCAAGAATGCCGTAGACGATTGTCAGCACGATTAAAGTAATGAACGCCCAAAAGACAACGCCGCAAAGCCAAGTGGTGCTCGTGTCAAACCAAGCTGTTGCCGCCGCGGCGACCAGCAAAGACAGTGTGAATGGGACAAGCCCAATGCGCGCAAATGTCTTATATGAACGCAGTAATGCGTCGTCCGTTTCTGGCGGCATTATAGCTGCTTGCGCAAAAAGAAAGCCTGAGAAAATCAGAAGCAATCCGGCCAGGGCAACCCCTCCGCCAAGCGCGGCGGCAATGAAGGCGGCCTCATCGTGCATGGCTCCTCGCTTCTATGCGTGGCCTATTTTAGCTTGGCTTTCCGCCCCGTAGCCCAGCGAGCTTCGGCGGCTTTCTTCGCACTCGCCTTGCGTTGCGCGGCGGTTAGCTTTTCAGCTCGCGCCTTGCCGCCTTTCAAGCCGCCACGACGGCCTAGCTCGACCGCTATCGGATCAGGAGCCTTCGTTTTCTCGGCCTCGCCAGTCACCTGATCGAGTATGGATCGGGCGGCCTGCGCTATGTCGCGAGGAGGCTTGCGAGACCGCTTAGGCATGACCCGAGCGTATCACAAGCCAGCGCCGATTCCTACCTCGCGGCGGATTCAGAAGGCCACTACCAGCGATCTTCGGAGCGCTCTTCTCCGAGCGACGATTGGGCAGAGGGTTCGTATGGGCATTTTTCTTAGCGCGCCCAGCCGGAAGGCCGCGCGTCAATAACACCTACGTAACACAGATCGACGACGTGCACTTACGTCCCACAAATCAATTATTTGTGTGATAGAGCACTGTGCTTCTGCCCGGAAAGGGACTCGAACCCCCACGATGTTGCCATCACTGGTACCTGAAACCAGCGCGTCTACCAATTCCGCCATCCGGGCTAACGACGGATTTGCGTTCGTTTCGTCTAGCGGCTGCCCTCCCGCCGCTGTAACAAGGCAGGCGAGTAGCCGGGCCTGAAGAGCGGCCTATGAGCTCGATGAAGCGACTGATACCGATCCTCGGTATCACGTTCGTCGACATCATCGGGTTCAGCATGCTGATTCCGATGCTGCCGTACTTCGTCACGCATTTCGGCGCGTCGGCAATCGTCGTGGGGCTGCTCTTCGCCACGTTTTCCTTTTGCCAACTCGTTTCAGCTCCGCTCTGGGGAAGCGTTTCTGACCGGATTGGCCGCAAGTTCGTGCTCGTCACGAGCCAAATCGGTGCGACGATCGGCTGGGCGATGCTCGCCTTCTCTCCGAACATCGCATGGGTTTTCATCGCGCGCGTCATCGAAGGCGTCTCCGGTGGAAATATCGGCATTACGCAAGCATACGTCGCCGATCTCGTCCCCGCGAAGGAGCGTGCTCGCGCCTTCGCGTTGATCGGTGCGACCTTCGGAGCCGGCATGGTCTTTGGACCAGCAATCGGTGGCATTCTCTTCCAACATTATGGATTCAAGATGCCGTTCTTGGCAGCAGCCGGACTGCAGCTGCTCACGCTCCTTCTCACGCTCGCATTTGTTCCGGAGTCGCATCGTCACGAGGACCGTGAGCACGTCGGTCTGCCCGAGGTCTTGCGCTCGTTTCGCGACCCCATCGTCGCTCGGCGGCTTCTTCAACGGCTTGCGCTCTCGCTAGGGTTGTACGGTTGGTACGCGGTCATCGCGCTCTTCTTGCAGCGCCAGCTCTCGTTCACGCTGACCCGTACGGATTTTTTCTTCGCCGCATTTGCGATCGTCAGCGTCGTGATGAATGCGGGGGTGGTCGGCACCGTCTCGCGAAAAACCGGTGACCGGCGAATGTCGAGCATCGGACTCGCGAGCCTTCTCGCCGGGTTCATTCTGCTCGCGTTCGTTCACAACATTGGGACGCTCGTCGTTGCGATGGTACTCTTCAGTTTCGGCGGGGCGCTCGCACAGAACGGCGTAACGGCACTCATCAGCAACGCCGTGCGCGATCGCGATCAAGGGACCGTTCTCAGCGTCGGGTCGTCGCTCGACTCCCTTTCGGGAATCATCGCACCGCCGATCTCGACGGGATTGCTTGCAAGTGCAGGCCCAGGTTTCGCTGGAGCAGAGCCTGCGCTACTGGCACTCGTGGCACTCGGCATCGGCGTTTGGTCGGGCCGGCGCGACGAACGCTAAGCGGCGCCGCGCTTGCGGCGGGGCTTCGTCTCCTTTTCACGCTCGCCGCGTTCTTTCAAACTGCGCTCCAGCACGTCCATGAGATTGACCACTTTACCGCGCGTCGGTGCAGGCTTCTTCGCCTTCGGAAGTTCCTTGCCCGAGACGCGTGCGTCGATGATCGCGAGAAGCTCGTCACGGTAACGATTGGGAAACTTCTCCGGCTCGAACTCGTCGACGCTCATCGAATCGACGAGCATCTTCGCCATCTTCAACTCGGCCTGCGGTAGGTGCTCCTCGCCGGGAAGGTCGAGATCGGAGCGGTCGACGATCTCGGTCGCCCATCGCATGAGATCGAGCACGAGCGCGTCGCCGGAAGGCTTCACGGCGGCGAGATACTCCTTCGTACGGATGACGACGCGCGCGATCGCGACGCGCGCCGTTTGGTCGAGCGTCTCTCGCAGCAGCGCGTATGCGTGCCTGCCCTGCTTCGTCGGCTCGAGATAGTAGGGCTGCTCGAAGTACATCGGATCGATCTTCTCGAGCTCGACGAACTCGAGAATATCGATCGTGTTCGTCACCTTCGGGTCGATACGCTCGAAGTCGGTATCGGTGAGCACGACGTGCTCGCCCTTCTCGTACTCATATCCCTTGACAATCTCGTCCCATGGAACGACTTTTCCGTCGACGCTGCAGATGCGCTCGAACTTGATGCGCCCTTCGTCTTTCTTGTGCAGCATGTGAAACGAAAGCTCGTTGCTGCGAACGGCACCGGTGAGCTTCACCGGTATCGTTACGAGACCGAAGGAAATAGAACCCGACCAAATCGCACGCGCCATGTTACCTCCAACGCTTTCGGACGCGCTCGACGACGGCGGCAAGCTTCGCCCGCTTCCAGCTACGCCCACTCCACCGGTCTCCCTCCCGCTCGAGCGTCTTGGGAATGGTGCGAATCGTATACTTCCCAAACGCGACGCTGGGGTCCGTCGTCCGCGAGCGCGTGAAGGCTTCTACCTCGCTCCAGTCCAGCGGCCATGAAGCGGGGGCACCGTCTCGAGCTCTTGCCGAGAAAGGAGCGACGAGCGTCTTGCCATGCCCGACCTGCACGTAGTCGATGTAGACGCTCGCCGGACTTCGCTTCGCCACCATTCGCTCCAGTGTCACCATCTTGCCGCATACGCTAGCAATGTGACGCGCGACAAGTTCTGCAAATATCTTCGCCTGATCGTACGAGTGACCGGGAGCGAGTGGCACCACGACGTGCAACCCCATGCCGCCAGACGTCTTTACGAGCGGCGCGATTCCGACGTCGACGAGCGCGTCGCGCAATGCGAGGGTCACCGTCGCAAGCGTCTTGAGCGTGCATCGTTCGTCTGGATCCATATCGAAGAGCACGAAGTCAGGCTCTTCGAGAGTTGCCGTGCGCGACGTCCAGACGTGCAGCACAATCGCAGCGAGATTCGCGAGGTAGAGAAGCGTCGGCGCATCGTTGCAGACGACGTACGTAATCTTTGCGTGCTTCCCGCCCGGGCTGGGGATGGTGACGCGGCTCACCCAGGACGGCATTCCTTGCGGCACGTTCTTCTCGAAGAAGGAGCCGCCGTCGATGCCGTTCGGATATCGCTCGAGGGTCAGCGGCCGATCTCGCAAGTATTCGAGCATGCGCGGCGCGACCGTGTGATAGTAGGCGATGAGATCGCGCTTCGTGTATCCGTCGCGAGGCCAAAGAACTTTGTCGAGGTTCGAGAGCGACAGCGTTCGCTGCTCGACACGGACCTCCGTGCGCTTCTCGGCCATTACTGCGGTATCTCGCGGACGACGTCTTTTGCGTTCTTGTCGGCGCGCAAGCCGAGAAACGACGCCTGGCGAACGTATCCGTCGCGCGTCCATTCGGCGAACCGTACCTGCGCTACCAACACCGGCTCGACCCAGTGCGCGCCACGAAGCACCTCGCCCTCTGCGAACGGTGACGTCTTGCGCGCGAGCCGCTTCAGTGCGGCGTGGAGTTCCTTGAGCGTGCGCTCGTCGAAGCCGGTACCGACGTTGCCAACGTACGTCAGCGCTTTCTTTTCGTAGACGCCTAGGAGAAGCGATCCGAAACCCGAGCGGGATCCTTGAGGATCCGTCCACCCGCCGATGACGAGCTCTTGTTCCAAATGCGCTTTGATCTTCAACCAGTTACGGCTCCGCCTTCCCTCGTATGCCGAGTCTTTGCGCTTTGCAACGATTCCCTCGAGCGCTTGTTTTCGCGCTTGCTCGAAGAAGGCCGTGCCCTTTCCGTCGATGTGCTTCGAATAGAGCACGAGGTGCGGATCCGCTATGAGTTGCTCGAGCAAAGCCTTGCGCTCTTCCAACGGTTCGTGGCGAAGGTCGCGCCCGTCGGCATAGAGCAGGTCGAACGCGACGTAGACGAGCGGCGCGCTCGTCTTTGCGGCTTCCTGAAGCTCCTGAAAGCTCGACTGTCCGCGCGCATCAATCGAGCAGATCTCGCCATCAACGATGATC
>JASHPC010000192.1 GCA_030038335.1 Vulcanimicrobiota bacterium | reverse complement strand
TGGACGCGCCGCTTCCAGGATGGAACGGCCGACGCGACGCGCATGACTCCGCCCTTGCGTGCGTATCTTACGGAAGAACGCCGCTCCGACGCGCAACGTGGTTTGAGCGCGCTCGGAAGCGTCGTCGGCGCGCGCGCGGTCGCTGGAGGCGAGCGCGGCGCGATGTCGTGGCTCAAAGCGCGCGTCGAGTTCTCGGAAGGCGTTGCCGACGTGCTCGTCCGCGAAACCGACGACGGCACGCTCGCCGAACTCAGCGCGGTGCCGGTGCCCTAGATGCCAGACGCGCGCCGGTACTTGATTTTTGCTCCGGGGTCTTTCGTCACGAACGGCAAGACCGCGCAGGGCGTCATGCGTTATGCCTCCGACCAAGTCGTTGCGATCGTCGACCCACGGCTCGTGGGGCGCAACGCGCGCGACGTGCTCTCGCATCTTCGGCGCGACGCGCCGATCGTTGCCTCCGTCGCGGAAGGCCTCGCCTACGGACCGACGGCGCTCTTGCTCGGAACGGCACCGATGGGCGGACAGTTACCTCTCGAATGGCGCGCTGAAATTCTCGCAGCGATACGCGCCGGACTCAACGTCGTGAGCGGCCTCCACGACTTTCTTGCGGAGGATCCGGAGTTTTCCGTGTACGCGAGAACGTACGGAACCGAGATCGTCGACGTCCGCAAAGCGCCCGACGCCATTCCGATCTTCTCCGGAAACGTCTACGACGTCGCTGCACCGATTCTCCTCACCGTCGGAAACGAGTGCGCCGTAGGAAAGATGACGGTCTCCCTCGAGATCGCCGCCGCCGCTCGCACTGCTGGGAAGAACGCGGTCTTCGTTCCCACCGGGCAAACGGGAATCATGATCGCAGGGTGGGGTGTCGCGATCGATCGCGTCGTCGCCGACTTTGCCGCGGGGGCTGCGGAACAACTCGTTCTTCAAGCCGCGCGTTCGGAGCCCGATCTCATCATCGTCGAGGGACAGGGCGCGATCAACCATCCCGCCTACGCAGCCGTCACGACGGCGCTCCTCTACGGGTGCGCTCCAGACGCCCTTCTTCTCGTGTGCAACCCGTCTCTCAAGGCGATCGAGCCGTATGGAACGCCCGTGCTCTCGTATCGCGACCTCATCTCCATGTATGAAGCGGCGTGCGCGGCGGTGAAACCCGCGCACGTCGTCGGTGTCGCTGTGAATACGAGCGGCCTCTCCGAAGACGATGCAGCGTGCGCCGTGGAAGAGGCTCGTCAGCAAACCGGGCTTCCAGCCGATGACGTCGTGCGCCACGGATCGGCATCGCTCTACGCGTCAATTGCCGAAAACGTCAAAAAGCGCGCGCCGCTAAGGCGCACGTCGCTTCACGTTCCCAGCTACTAGGGCTACGCCCCCGGCAGAATCTTCAAGAGCCGGACGGCTTCCTCGGCGCGCGCGCGCGCCTCGTTGCGGTCGCTGTCGACGTGTATTTCCGCCATGCGCAGCAGGCAGCGGGCACGCTCGACGGGATCGTCGCGAAGACGAGCGAGCTGCGACAACGTCGTACCGTGCTCGTGGAAGCTCGCCTTTACGTAGCGCTGCATCCACTCGCAGAGCCACTCGAGCGCGCAGGCACGTTCTCGATAAAATTGACTCCGCTCGATGCAAAGAGCGTGAAGGACGTCCGTCATCGACTCGCTGCCCAAATCGTAGCACCTGACGATCTCGTACTGGCGCCCGCGATGCACGGCGATATCCGAGTGCGCGCCGTTGACGGGACGCAGCATCTCCACCGCTTCGAGCACCGCCGCGCGCACGCGCGCGAACGTCGCGCCGTCGTTTGCCAACTCGAAGAGATCGCGGACGAGGCGGTTCCGCGACATGGCGACAGGGTCTTCGAGGTCATGCAAGAGACGCCGCATCTCTGCTGCTTCCCACTTTTCTCGAACTCGCGTTCTCTCCGTCATGGAATGCCCCCAGTCTTTAATACATGCGGCCAGTCGTCAGACCGATCGCGCGCGCGGGACGGCGCCCCTCGTTGTGGAGGCGGTGCTTGTATCCCGCGGAGTAGACGACGCAGTCTCCCGCGCTCAGTGCGTGGTCCTCGCCCGCGACGCTTAGAACGACGTCATTGCTCACGACGAGCACGATGTCCAAGCCCTCGTGAGAGAGCTCCTCATCGAAGCCGGCGCCGGGTTCGAAGTCCATTAGGTCGATCTCGAGGTCTATGCCCGGAATCCGGATCGCCTCGTATCTCACGCCTTTTCCGCGAAGCACTTGCAGACGATCGGCGCCGCCCGTCCGGTACGGGTGCGAATATCTCGCAGTAAAGCCCAAGAACGAGCTGACGTCGTGCTCGAAGACGCGAGCGAGTTTCGAGAGCCGGCCAAGCGAGACGTCCGTCTTTCCGCGCTCGAGCGCGCTTAGGAAGGACTGCGACAGTCCGCTTTCGCGCGCGACATCCTCAAGCGAAAGGCGCCTGCGAGTGCGCAGCCGTTTCAGAATCGCGCCGACGTTCGGCAGCAGATCCTCATCGGCGTGCTTCAGCGAACCCGAATGCCGAACGACCGGTTTACTTTTCGCCATCTTCGATATTCTGCAGGTCCTCAGGCCGGTTCATACGATATTTTGCAATACTGCCCAAAATATCGAAGGGTCTTACGGTGGAAGCGCCAACTTCACCTTTCAATCAGATGCCGGCGCTGGAACTCTCTCTCTCTCCCCTCAATCTGCCGCTCAAACACCCGTTCAAAATCGCGCGCGGGGAAGAGAGCACGACGCACGGCGTGCTTTTCCGCCTGCGGTACGGCGATATCGAAGGTCTCGGCGAAGCCGCGCCAATCGGCCGTTACGGCGAATCGGCCGAGTCGATCGCCGCATACTTCTCGGCGCACGCGCTCGGAAGCCAAGACCCGTTTCAACTCGAGCGCCTTCTCTCCGCAGAGATTCCGCCGGCGGCTCGCGCCGGGCTCGACATCGCCCTTCACGACCTCATCGGCAAGATGCTCGACAAGCCGCTTTACGCGCTCCTCGGCCTCGATCCCGAGCGTACGCCCGCCACGTCGTTCACGATCGGAATCTCAGACCCACAGACGACGTTCGAGAAACTCGAGGAGATCGGCGCGCATCCTGTCTTGAAGGTGAAGCTTGGCATCGGCACGCCTGAAGAGCAGATCGAGACGATTGCCAGCGTGCGAGAACGCTACACCGGAACGATTCGCGTCGATGCGAACGAGGGCTGGAACGTCGACAGCGCGATCTGCATCTTGCGCGAGATAAAGCGTTACGACATCGAGTTCTGCGAGCAGCCGATTCCCGCGGGCGCGCCGGAGCGCTTGCGCGCCATTCGCGAGTCTACGCGCGTTCCGATCGTCACTGACGAGGACTCGCTCACGGCCTCCGACTTGCCCAAACTCTACGAGTGCGTCGACGGCATCAACGTGAAGCTTGCGAAGTGCGGCGGGATCAGAGGCGCGCTCGCGATGATACACACGGCGCGCGCGCTGAAATTCAAGATCATGCTCGGGTCCATGGTCGAGAGCGCGATCGCGGCGACGGCAGCCGCACACCTCTCCCCGCTCGTCGACTGGGCCGACTTGGACGGACCGTTTCTTACGGCGCACGACCCTTTCAAAGGCATTACGTACGACGCGCGCGGGAAGATCGTGCTGCCGCTCGGGCCCGGTCTCGGAGTTATAGAAACCGCCTAGAGCGCAGCAGGCGACGGCAATGACGCCGTCGGACTCGTTCGCGATGAGCGACACCCTGGGAATCCTCGTCGGCGGAGGGCCGGCGCCGGGGATCAACGGCGTCATCGCGGCCGCGGCGATGGAAGCCTTTCACTGTGGTCTGCGCGTCGTCGGTATCTACGACGGGTATCGCGACCTTGCAGCCGGGCGCGAGCCGCAGACGGTCGAGCTCACGTTCGATCACGTTTCGCGCATTCATACCGCAGGCGGTTCGATTTTGCGCACGTCGCGTACGAATCCAGCCGAGAATGAGGCGACGCTCGAGCGCTGCATCGCCTCCGTCCAAGCGTTGAACGTGCGCTATCTCGTCTGCATCGGCGGAGACGACACAACGTTCGGTGCCGCGAAGATCGCGGAACGGCTGCGCGGGAGCGTCGGCGTGGCCACTGTTCCGAAGACGATCGACAACGATCTTCCCTTGCCCGACAACGCGCCGACGTTCGGGTTCGAAACGGCGCGCTCCGTCGGCGCAAACATCCTCGAGAGCCTCATGGAAGATGCGCGCACGACGACGCGGTGGTACGTCGTCGTTTGCATGGGAAGAAAATCCGGAGCGCTCGCACTGGGGATGTGCAAGGCGGCTGGCTCGACGCTCGCCGTCATCCCCGAAGAGTTCGCCGAAGAGAGCGACTTACAGTCGGTCGTCGACACGATCGTCGGCGCAATCGTCAAGCGGCGCTCTGTCGGCCGCCGGCACGGCGTCGCCGTCGTCGCTGAAGGCGTCGTGGAGAGAGTGCGCGAGGATTCGTTCGCGGCGCTCGACAGCGTCGGACGCGACTCGTTCGGAAACATTCCCCTCGCCGACATTCCACTCGGCACGATTCTGCGCGACGGCGTGCGCGCGCGCCTTGCAGAGATCGGCGTGGAATCCGTCGT
>JASHPC010000191.1 GCA_030038335.1 Vulcanimicrobiota bacterium | reverse complement strand
TGAAAAAGAGCGAGCCCTCGAGGACGCCGATGACCACTTCGAGAGCGTACGTCTTCGCGAGCTGCGGCGCGCGCAGCAGCTCGACTGGCACAACGGGATTCGCTGCAACGCGCTCGTACCAGACGAACGCGGCAAGAAGTGCGATTCCCGCGACGGCGAGGAACAGGCGCCCGGCGACGATACCATCCACGAACGCGAGCAGACCGAAGCAGAGTAAGACGAGCCCGACGACGTCGAGCGGGCCGCGCTGCTTTGGCGCGGATGCGGGGACGTATTTGCGCGCGAGCAGAACGACCGCGGCTGCGAGCGGAAAGTTCGGGACGAAAATCCACTGCCACGAGAGGTAGTGCGCGAGCAAGCCTCCGATGACTGGACCGAGCACCGCCGCAAGGCCCCACGTTGCCGCGACGGCGCCGAGCGCGGCACCGCGCCGCGAAGGAGCGACGACGTCGCCAATCGCAGCCGTCGCAACGGGGAAGATGCCGCCGGCACCGAGTGCTTGGATCGCGCGTCCCAGTAAGAAATAGCCGAACGTCGGCGCGAGGATCGTAATGAGGCTTCCGAGTGCAAACGTCGCGATCGAGAGCACGTAGATCTGCCGGCGTCCGTAACGATCCGCGAGCGTGCCGGCGATTGCGATCGCTGCGATGTTGACGAGCAGATAGAGCGTGAAGATCCAGGAGAGGTCGCCCGTAACGACGCCGAATGCGCGCGCAAACGCAGGAAGCGCCGGAGCGAGAACGCCCAGGTCGAGTGCGCCGGCAAAGACTCCGAGCCCGAGCGTCAGCAGCAGGGGCAGCGACGAACGCTCACGCAACGATTCTGTCGATCACCATGAAGGCGCAGATCAGTGCCAGGTAGAGCAGCGAGTAGCGAAAGAGCACGCGCGCAGCAGCCTTCGACCCTTGCCACGTGCGCACGGCCTCGACGATGAAGATCGCACCGAGCACGGCTGCGCCCGCGAGGTAGAGCGCGCCCATGACGTGCAGCGGATAGAGCACGAGTGAGGCCGCAACGAGCAAGAGCGCGTAGTAGATGATCTCGCGCTTCGTGCGTTCGACGCCGCTGACGTTGGGAAGCATCGGAATCTTCGCTTTCGCGTAGTCGGTCTCGGTCATCAGCGCAAGCGACCAGAAGTGCGGTGGCGTCCACAAGAAGATGAGCGCGAAAAGTCCGAGCGCCGGACCGCCGACCGTATGCGTCACCGCAGCCCAGCCGACGAGCGGCGGAACCGCGCCCGCGGCGCCTCCGATGACGATGTTGAGCGGCGTCGTGCGCTTGAGCCACATCGTGTAGATGACGACGTAGTAGACGTTGCCCGCGAGCGAGAGCCACGCGGCAAGCGGATTGACGAGAAAATAGAAGATCGCAAACGACGCAACACCGCAGAGAAGAGCAAAAACGACACCTTCGTGCCGCGTAATGCGGCCCTGCGAAATCGGACGCTCCTGCGTGCGCGTCATGACCGCGTCGATGTCGGCGTCGTACACGCAGTTCAATGCACCCGCCGATCCGGCCGCGAGTGCGCCAGCGAGCAGCGTCCACGCGGTAAGCGCGAGCGGAGGAACACCGCGCGCGGCCATGACCATCGCTGCCGCGGTCGTGATGAGCAACAGGACGATGATGCGCGGCTTCGAGAGCGCGACGTAGTCGCGTGCCGTTCCAGCGAGCGCCGTCAACGCCGCTCCTGTGCCGGAACCGTGGCCGGTGCGTCCATCAGCGAGAAGGCGGTCGCAGCGACGAACGCAAGAAAGACCAGCGCGGCGTTTGCGGCGTGCATCTCTCGAAGGTTGGTCGGAAGGCGGAGAGCGACATTCAACAGTCCCAAAATCACTTGGATGAAGACGAGAAACAAGCCGGCGCTCGCGCAGAGCCGCGCGCGGAGCGCCACGGGTCTCGTCCAGACGATCGCGCACGCTCCCACCGCGGAGAGCACGGTCGCTGCGGCTGCGAGACGATGCAACATCTGAACGACTTGACCTGGGGTATATACGACGACGTTGCCCGCACATCCCGGAATGGTCAGACAAGCAAGGCCTGCTCCGCTGGAGCTCACGTAGGCGCCGAGACACATCGTGAAAAAGGCGACGCCGCACGCAGTGGCGAGCATCGTCGTCGGAACGCTCGACGTGACGCGCGTTGATGCGCGACGTCCTTCATCCTCGGCAACGATCGCAAGCGCCGTGAGTGCCGCGACGACGGCCATCGCAGTTCCCCAGTGGAGCACGACGGAGAAGGGCGAGTTGTCGAGCTTGACGGTTGCGGCACCAAGCGCGACTTGTATGAGGAAGAGTGCCGTGATCGCGACTCCCGCCGCGGCGAGCAACGCGGAGCGGCCGCGATGGCGCCACGCCGCGACGCAAACGGCGACGATCAACGGCGCAAGTAACATGGCAAGGAGGCGATGCGTCCACTCCCATACCGTGCCGCCGGACATCGATGGAACGAGCGTGCCGCGGCACGTCGGCCAATCCGGACACGTCATGCCAGCAGCATTGATTCTCGTCCAACTGCCTAACAGAACGACCGCGAATGCGACGATATCGGCGGCAATCGCGAGCCGCCTCAGAGTCTTCACAGGATTTCCAGCCTATACGGGAATCGTCGTTTCGGCAATGACACTCGTCGTTGAGGAGAGAATGGGGGGCTGCAGCGTGAATCGTTGGTGGGCTCTAGCAACCTTCATACTCCTCGTGGGGTGTCGCGAGGTTCGCGTCAAGACGTATGCGATCGGAACCACCACCGTGTTGGGCGGCAACCAAGTAGTCATCGTTCGCGACGACGATTCGCTGGCACGTCTGGGCATCCACGAGCCAATTCGTTTTCGCGGTGAGTTCGGCGTGGTGCTGCTCATGGGGCCTCACGATCGCAGCGGCTACCGTCAGATCGTCGAGTCGATCGACGCAGATGCCACCCGCGTCCGCGTCGTCGCGTTCGAGGAGGCGCCTGCCAACGGAGGCGAGCCGGCGACGCCCTATCGTACGTTCACGTTGTGGATCGTTCCGAATGGCGTTTACCGCCGAGGCGTTCGCATCGAGGTCGTGACGCCCGCGGACGTTCCGGTCACCGACACCGTTCTGCCATAAAGAAAGAGACGTGCGAGCAAAAAGACTTCGCATAGCAGATTCCGTTGAACTAGACGCTCGTATCGAGCGGCTCGGCACGGTGCTTTCCCCTGACGGCAGCGCCGAAGAAACCGAGGGCGTTCTCAACCCAGCATTTACGCGCGCGAGCGACGGAACCGCGATGCTCTATCCTCGTGCGGTCGCGCGCGGCAACGTTTCGCGCGTCGAGCGCGTCACGCTACACGACGTGGACGGTGCGATCCAAACCGAACGGCAAGGATTCGCTCTCGAGCCGGAGGCGCCGTACGAGATTCGACCGCAACCAGGTTTCGGCTGCGAGGACCCTCGCATCACCTTTCTCCCCGTGCTCGACGAGTATCTCATGGCGTACACTGCATTCGGACCACCGGGTCCGCGCATCGCCATCGCTCGATCGAGTGACGGACGCGCCTGGGAACGTCTTGGGATCGTTGCATTCGATCATCCGGGCGCGACGGTGGGCGACGACAAAGATGCCGCATTCTTTCCCGAGCCGGTGCTCTCACCTGAAGGCGTTCGCTCGATCGCGTTTTATCATCGACCGATGCTGCACATCTCCACGGTGAACGGTGCGGCAGCGATTCCGATGATTCAACGAATGCCGTTTGCGGATCGCGAGTCAATTCGCATCGCGTACGTGCCGCTCGACGCGGTGCTCGCCGATCGCCGCGCCCTGCTGCGCGGTGGAGAGAGCGTGCTCGCACTGGCTCCGGACGAACGCTGGGGTTCGATTCGAATCGGCGCCGGAACGCCGCCAGTGCGCATCGCTGAAGGGTGGATGTCGCTCTACCATGCTGTCGATCTCGTCGCCACGTCGCCGAAACCGCGATTTCGCTACTGCGCCGGGATCGTCGTTCACGACGCGGAGCGTCCGCATCGCATCGTCTATCGCTCTCCCGAGCCTGTGCTCTCGCCCGAACATGAGTCTGAGCGCCATGGCATCGTCGATAACGTCGTCTTCCCGACCGGCATCGACGTGCGCTCGGATCTCGGCGACCGCACGTTTGACGTCTATTACGGCATGGCCGACTATTCGTGCGGGCGCGCGCGTCTTACGTTGTGAGCGCCTAACGTGCTGCGCTACTTCGTCATTGCCGCGATCGTGGTCGTCGGCATCTTCGTAGGCGTCACCGTGCACTATCGCTATCGCTTGCCGATAAACGTGGGTTCGGGGCGCGCGACGATGCCGCCGCATGCGTCGTCGTCGGCGCCGCCGAGCGCACACGCCGAGCGAGGATTGCACGGGCAGGCACCATGGGCGCTCTCGGCATTGCCGGAGTGCATGATTCAAACAGACGAGTGGAAGGGCTCCTTCGACGGCGTGCGAGCGCACTTGCCTCGCAACGCGCGCGCCGTGCACGCATGGTCGGTGCTACACTATGGCGACTGCACGATCTTCGTCTCGCACGATCAGGCACTCGTTCACCGCGGCGACGACTGGCTCCAAATTCCTCCGATCGCGCACCTCTATACGTTTGCAGGTGCGGCGAGCGAAGGAGTTGCCGGCGTCGCGCTCATCCGGTCGAGCTGCGAGGAGCGCCGATGCGGCTCCGTGCTGCGCCTCTACACGACGAAAGTTCCAAAGTGACCGTGCTTGC
Organism: Vulcanimicrobiota bacterium; assembly: GCA_030038335.1. Classification (GTDB taxonomy): domain Bacteria; phylum Vulcanimicrobiota; class Vulcanimicrobiia; order Vulcanimicrobiales; family Vulcanimicrobiaceae; genus Tyrphobacter. The sequence goes on along the minus strand of JASHPC010000191.1, from coordinate 966 downwards.
GGAGCACATCTCCGAGCGGCGCACGTTCGCGATCATTTCGCATCCGGACGCCGGCAAGACGACGCTCACGGAGAAGCTCTTGCTCTACGGCGGCGCAATCCACGTTGCGGGGCAGGTATCAGCGCGCCGCCGTCAGCGCCAAGTAACGAGCGACTGGATGGCGCTCGAGCGCGAGCGCGGGATCTCGATCACGTCGACGGTGCTGCAGTTTCCGTACGCGGGTCGAACGATCAATCTGCTCGACACACCGGGCCACCAAGACTTCGGTGAAGACACGTATCGCACGCTCCTCGCGGCGGACTCCGGCGTCATGCTCATCGACGCGGCCAAAGGCGTCGAGCCCCAGACGAAAAAGCTCTTCGGAATCTGCCGCGAGCGTCGCATTCCGCTCTTCACGTTCATGAACAAGCTCGATCGTCCAAGCCGCGATCCTCTCGAGCTCCTCGACGAGCTGGAGCACGTGCTCGGAATCGGCGCCTATCCGATGAACTGGCCGCTCGGAAGCGGCGATCAGTTTCGCGGCGTTTACGACCGCACGACGCGCCGGCTCCATCTCTTCGAGCGCAGCGCGCACGGTGCGACGCGCGCGCCCGTCGAAGTCGCCGACGCGCGCGACGATCGCATACGCGCGCTCGTCGACGACGCAACCTTCGCGCAGTTCAGCGACGGCATCGAACTTTTAGAAGGCGCCGGCGCGGGATTCGATGCCGAGGCAATGCTGCGAGGCGAAGTGACGCCGGTCTTTTTCGGCAGCGCCGTGACGAACTTCGGCGTACAACTCTTTCTGGACGACTTCGTGCGCATGGCTCCTCCGCCCGGACCGCAGCGCTTGCGCGACGGTCGAGCGCTCGCGCCCGACGAGCCGGGCTTCAGCGGATTCGTCTTCAAGATTCAAGCGAACATGGATCCGCGTCATCGCGATCGCGTCGCGTTCGTTCGCGTGTGCTCCGGTCGATTCGAGCGCGA
>JASHPC010000190.1 GCA_030038335.1 Vulcanimicrobiota bacterium | reverse complement strand
CGCCACGCTCTACGTCGCATACAGCGTCTTCTTGCCGTTTCGCCGTCAGGGAGTTGCGCGCGAAGCGATCGGCGAGGTGCTGCAGCATGCGCGTGGCGTGCACGGTTCGCGTCTGGCGATTGCCGAGATGGCGGCAGCGAACACTGCTTCCGTCAACGTTGCCGAAGCGCTCGGCTTCGAACGCGTCGCCGAGCGTCCCAAGACGGACTCCGGGCACGGATACGACGGCAGAGAGTACGTCTACCGTTTAGTGCTGGCTTAGCCGCTCGCTCACCGGTGGAGGCGACGCAAACTCGAGCGCCTCGAGATGCTTCTCGGCGTCCATCGCCGCTTTGCATCCGGATCCAGCAGCCGTAATCGCTTGACGGTAGCGATGATCGAAGACGTCGCCCGCAACGAAGACGCCCTCGGCGCTCGTCGTCGTGCCGTCCGGCGAGAGAATGTATCCAGCCCGGTCGAGGTCGAGCCTGCCGCGGAAAACTGCGGTGTTCGGCGTGTGCCCGATCGCCACGAAAAGCGCGTCGCAGTCGAAGTCGTAGAGGCTCTCGTCGAGCATGTTGCGCAGCCGAAGACCGGTGACGCGTTCGTCGCCGAGCACGCGCTCGACGACGGTGTTCCACATGAAATCGATCTTCGGGTTCGCGAAGGCGCGCTCGGCCATGATCTTGCTCGCGCGTAGCGTGTCGCGACGGTGCACGACGGTAACGCGGCGCCCGAAACGCGTTAAGAAGAGCGCCTCTTCCATCGCAGAATCGCCGCCGCCGGCGACGACGATATGCTTCTCCTTGAAGAACGCGCCGTCGCACGTAGCACACGTCGAGACGCCACGGCCTCGAAGAAGCTCCTCTCCCGGAACGTCGAGCCAACGCGCGCTCGCGCCGGTCGCGACGATCACCGTCAGCGCTTCGTAGCGTTCGTCGTCCGTTTCGACGACGAGCGGCTTCTTCGAAAAGTTCACGTTCGTCGCGTCGACGTCGAGGATGCGCGCGCCGAAGCGCTCTGCTTGCTCGCGAAACATCGTCATCAGCTCCGGGCCTTGCACGCCGCTTGGAAAGCCTGGATAGTTTTCGACCTCGGTGGTGAGCATCAACTGGCCGCCGTACATGCCACCCGCGAGGACGAGCGGCCGCAGGTTCGCGCGAGCCGCATAGATCGCCGCCGTGAGACCGGCGGGACCCGAACCAATGACGATGACGCGCTCCATTGCGGCATCTTCGACCGCGGCAGTGAGCCTTCCGGTTGCGCCGAAGGACTCCACATGGGCCTGCCGCTCGAAGACGACTTCTCGGACGTTCTCCGCAAGGCGATGCTCGGCACCGGTGCGGATGCGCGCGCGCTCGCACGTGCAACGGGTCTCGATCCGAAAGCGATTGCGGCATGGGTGTCCGGCACAAGTGCGCCCGACGACGCGCAGGCACGCGCGATAGCGCCCATGCTGAGGCTCGATCCTGGTCGACTTGCCGATGCCGCCGCTCGGCGGTGGTATCCGCCGCACGTCGAGGCTCCGGACGTTCGTCATCATCCGCAAGACCCACATCCCAGCAATGGCTACGTCTTCTTTCTCGAAGGCTCTCGCCGCGCGGCGCTCGTCGACCCCGCGGGCATACCGGCGAACCTTCTGCGCGTGCTCCGTGACGGTGCCTACACGTTGGAGTACATCCTCATCACGCACAAGCACGCCGATCATTGCGATGCAACCGCGGACGTGGCGGCCGCATTGCCCGGCGCGACGATCGTCATGCACGCGCTCGACGTGCACGCGCTCGGCTCGCTCGCCTCAAAGGCAACGCTCGTGCGTGACGGAGAGGAGCTGCCGTTTGGCGACGGCGCTCGTATCCGCATGATTCACACTCCTGGACATACCGATGGCTCGTCGTCGTATCTCTTCAAGTCGACGCTCTTCACCGGCGACACGCTCTTCGCCGGAAGCGTCGGCGGCGCATACGGCGACGTATCGACCTACGAAGACATTCTCAACTCGGTGCGTTCCAAGCTCTTCTCGCTACCCGAGGAGACTGCGATCATGCCGGGGCACGGACCCCCGTCGACGATCGGCGAAGAACGCGAGCACAACCCTTTTTTCCCGTAAGGAGCCTTCCACCAATGAACGTTCCCTCGACCGCGCTTCTGTGTTTCGTCCTCGCCGGCAGTGCCGCGCTCGCACAAGCGACGGTAACGCCTGGCGACCTTCTCGCGCACGGCGCGACGTACGACGGCAAGATGGTGACGGTAAGCGGAACCGTCGCGCGAATCGAGCACAAAACGTCCAAGAGCGGCAATAACTACACGACGTTCGACCTCTGCACGGGATCGCAGTGCATCCGCGTCTTCGAGTACGGAAACCCTTCGATTACCGCGGGCTCGACGGCCGCGCTTACGGGCACGTACTCCGTGGAGAAGCACGTCGGCTCCGCAATCTATCACGACGAGCTCGACGTCGAAGGCGACTAAGTTCGGAGCTTGACGCCGATGGCTGTCATGCGCAGCGCGATCGCGAGGACGATGGCGCAGAGAAGCGCGATGGCGCCGATAGAGTACACGGGCGCGAGATAACTCTGGCCCGTGTAACTTCGGCGAAATGCGTCGATCGTGTAAAAAATGGGATTCACGAGCTCGAGACGGCGTAGCGGCGGCGGTAGCATCGTCGCCGCCGTGAAGACGCCGCCGACGAAGGTCAGCGGCGTGATGATGAACGTCGTCAGCACGGCAATGTGATCGAACTTGTCCGCGAGCAAGCCGAAGATGATCCCGAGCGCCGAAAAAAGCACCGAGACGAGGATGAGCACGCCGATGAACGTTGCCCAATCGTGCGGCAGCGTGTGGACGAGCAGTGCCCCGAGCACCGTAATCAATCCCGCGATCAAGAGCGCGCGCGTGAGACTTCCGAGGACAAAGCCGGAGACGATCTCGGTTGCGGACATCGGCGCGATGAGAAGCTCCTGGATGTGATTCATGAAGCGTCCCTGAAATACCGAGCTCGAGCACTCGCCGTACGACGAGTCGATCACCTGGAGCACGATGAGCCCCGGAATGAGAAACTGCGCGTACGTTACGCCCTGCACGTGCGGAATGCGGCTGCCGATCGCCATGCCGAAGACGAAGACGTAGAGCACGGTCGTTATCACCGGAGGCCACACGACCTGATTGATGATCTTCATGCTGCGGATGAGCTCGCGTTGCATCAACGTCCATAGGCCGACGACGTTCACGCTCATCCGCGTACGAGCTCCAAGAAGACGTCCTGCAGACGTTCGCCCTCGCGCACGAGCTGTTCGGTCGGCTGTTCCGTGATGATGCGCCCGTCGCGGATGATCGCGATCCGCCGGCAGAGCTCTTCCGCTTCCTCGAGATAGTGCGTCGTGAGAAAGATCGTCAGGCCATCGGCATTGAGCTCGCGCAACAGCGCCCACAACTCCAAACGCTGCTCGACGTCGACGCCTGCCGTCGGCTCGTCGAGAATGAGGAGCCGCGGCTCGTGGATGAGCGCCCGAGCAAGCGTCAAGCGGCGCTTTTGGCCGCCGGAGATCTTCGTGTACTCGAGGTGCGATCGCGACGAAAGACCAAAGCGTTCGAGCAGCGCATCGGCGCGCTCGCGCACGCGGCGTCCGCGCAGTCCGTAATATCCCGCTTGAAAGATGAGCACGTCGCGAATGGAAAGGTATCGGTCGAAGTTGATTTCCTGCGGTGCGAGACCGATGGCGCGACGGGCTTGACGCCACTCGCGCTCGGTATCGTGTCCGAAGATGCGAATGGAGCCGGCAGATTTGCGCGCAACACCCACGATCGTGCCGATCGTCGTCGTCTTTCCGGCGCCGTTGCGTCCGAGAAAGCCGAAAAACTCGCCTTCCTCGACGCGTAGCGATACGTCGTCGACGGCCGTGAACGTGCCGTAGCGCTTCGTGAGATGCTCGATTTCGATTGCGGGCGTAGTTACGGAATGTACCCCTTCAGGCGCTTGTATCGATGCCTGCGCAGCGTTGCAACGAGGTCTGCGCTGTCGGGAATCCCACAATCGGCAAGCTGAGTCGCGACCTTCTTTACGTCGAAGCTCACGCGCCTGTGCTTGATCTCCCAGCCGGCATCGCGTTCGGTGAGGAGAGCGTAGGCCGCGCGAGGGTCGCCGTCCTTCGGCAGCCCTGCCGACGCGACGTTCACGAGAACTCGCCCTCGCCAAAAGCGCACGTACGGAAGATGCAGGTGGCCGAACGCGATGACCTTAGCCGGCTCTTCACCGACGAGCCGCTCGAGCGTCGCGTCGTCGGCATCGGGCCAAAGATGCTCGGTGTCGTTCGTCGGGTTCGCATGCACGACGAGAAGTTCGTTATCCGGCTCACCGATGCGAAGCGCAAACGGCAGATCGCGAAGCCACGACAGCCATTTCTCTCCGAGCTGTTTGCGCGTCCAGGCAAGCTGCGCCGCCTCTGAGGCTGCAACAGGTTCGTCGACCGAACCCGCCAGCAAGCAATCGGTGTTCCCGCGCACGCATTGCGCCGAGACGTCTTCGAGGCGCTGCAACACCTTCTTCGGTCGCGGTCCGTCGAGACAGAGATCGCCCGCCGCGACGATCGCATCGGCTCCGCCCTGCGAAACGATGTCCGCCAGGCAGGCGTCGAGCGCTACGAGATTTCCGTGAACGTCCGAAAGAATCGCAACGCGACGCATCTAGCTGCGCCGAAGCGGCAGCACCAGCATCGACGGTGTGATGCCTATTTTCTCGAAGTCGTACAGATCGATGCCTTCGACGACGACGCCCGCGCGGCGCAGTTGCTTGAGCGCGGTGCGATAGCGCACGTCCGCGATGACGTGCCGTTCGCCGAGACACAGGATTCCCGCAGCGCTCTCCTCCCCGCGCTCGAGCACGATCGTCTCGAACTCGGAGAACGCGTCTTCATCGACCTTTCCCTTTGCAAGAACGACCGTCGAGGCGCCGATCGCGCCGGCAACGCTCTGCAGCGAGGTGACTTCCGGCGCGAGCGCGACCTCGACGACTCGAAAACCGAGTGCGTTCGCGACAGACGCAAAGCCGGATCGTCCAATCTCGTTTCCGCGCGTACCGACTCCGACGAACGCGGTCGAGCCGACGAGCAGCACGTCGGTTCCGTCGAGCAACCCCGGAGCCGTGACTCTTCCGGCAATCGGAACGTCCAACCGCGAGAACTCCGACTCGACGCGATCGAGCTCGGTTCGCCGCGTCATCGGCGTCGGCCGCATGAGCATCGCTCCACTTTCGAAGAGCACTGCGAGATCCGCGATCGCGCTGCAACGCGGGTCGTCGCCAAACGACTCTTCGAGTTTGACGTCGACGCCGAAGAAGCGCAGCGTCCGCGCGAGCACCGCATGCTGGTCGGCGGCGCGCGCGAAGACGGCGCCCGGCTCACCGATGAGAGGCACGGCACGCTCGATGTGCGGCCCGGGCCGAACGAGCAGCGCGGCGCGCAGTTCTCCCGTCGGCGTCCCGACTAAGCGGGGGCCGAACTCGACGCTAGCGTGGACCATCGCGCACCTCTTCGCACCGCGGCTAAGGCAAGCCTAGGGCAGCGCCACGTAGGGGTGAAGGTCGGGGCTCTCCGTGAAGCACTCGGCCATGTCCGTCGCCAGAAGATCGCTCACCGCGAGAGGGGGCAAGCCGAGAAGCTCCTCCTCGGTTTTGACGACGCTCGGAACTGAAAGGTGATCTCCGTCGACGAAGCCGCGGCGTGCGTAGGGTGACACGACGATTGCATAGATGCGAGACCCGTCGACATGATCGCGACGAACCGCAAAGTACTCCGGCACGACGAAAAGCGCGGTGGAGCTCCACTGCGGTGCGTGCGTGACTGCACCGACGATGGTGCCCAGCGCACGATCCGCGGCGCCCTCGCCGCCCGCAGTCGTGGGAAGGCGAACGAACGTGAAATCCGGGATGCGATCCTGCTGCGAGAGCGCGGTGAAGTCACGAACGAACTCGTGCGCGAGCGTGGCGTCGGTCGCGTCGGCGTTCTCGACGTCGTAATCGGGGTCGAAGTTGCCGTCGAGAACGTCGAGCGCCGGCACGTCGAGCGTGTAGCGACCGTCGTGCAGACCGCTGACGTCAAAGAGCGCACCGTAGTCGCGAAAGCTTTCGTGCGCGCGAGATAACGCGTTGAATACATAGCCGGCGCGCGGATACGACTCCGGATCGGCCGCTCCAGCCGCGTCGCGTTCGACAGGCAGCGTCACGGTTGCCGCCGTCGCGAGCTGCAGCATTGCCGCCGCGTCGCTGCCGGCGTACAGGTTATCGGCAAGTGCGAACGTTCGCGCGAGCGCGTGGAGATTCGGCGTAACGCTCGCCGGATAGAGCTCGTACGACGGCGATCCGTTTCCGTGCGCGCCCCCCGAGGCGTCGGTGAGATCGCCGAGCACGGCATCGTAATCGTCGATTCCCACGGAGACGTAGATCACGTGCCGGATCTTCGCCGATCGCCGGTTCGAGCGCAGCGGTGGAACCAGAGTGTTCTCTTTCGCGTACGCCGCGACTCTGTTGTAGCGCAGAGCGGAGAGCGTCGCCGGCCCGAGCGGTAAGTGACGCAGGTCCACGCGCTGCAGCACTCCCCAACCGCCGACGCCTTTTGAGCTCGCGACGTAGAGATAGCGCCCATCGCGCGAGAGCGCAAGCGCGGAGGGATACCATCCGGTCGGAACGAGGCCGAGCCGGTGCAGTTTCGTCGGTACCTTCGCATCGAGCACGGCAACCGCGTTGAGGCCGCCGAGCGCAACGTAGAGCCGCATGCCGTTCGATGACAGCGCTTCTGCGCTCGGCTGCGTTCCGTAAGGCGCGTTCGGGAAGAGCCGCAAATCGAGGCCATTAACGACTCGCGGCGTCGCCGTGAGATCGACGATCGCAACGCGGTCGATGTTTGCGAGCGCGACGTACGCGTAGCGGCCATCGGCGCGTGTGACGATCGCGCTCGGAATAATACCGCCAACGTTTCTCACGCCGTCCGGAATGGAATCCATGCGCAAGAACGACACGCTGTCGGTGCTTTGTGGAGCGCCGCTTGCGTCGAGTGGCACGACTGCCAGCGATGACGCGCGATCGTCATCGGTTTCCGGCTGCGCGAACGACGGCGTGCGGGCGGGAGTTGCGGCAACGCGATACTCGGCAAGCCCCGCGTCGCCGGCGTACACCCGCTCTTGCGTCGCGGCGATGCTCTCGGGCGAGAACCCAACGGCGACGCCGCCGAGCACCGTCCGCGTCATGAGGTCGACTGCGGCAACGATGTCTCCGCCTCGCTCGGCAACGTAGACGACTTTGCCGTCCGGCGCGACCACAAGCGCGCTCGGCCCGGCAACGCCGTTGATCGCGTATCCGGGTGCAGAGGCGAGCGGCAGCGCGATCGGCGCGTCGGCGGAGAGCGTTCCATTTGCGGAAAGATCGAAGACGCGCACGACGTTATGCTTCGCGTCGGTCGCCAGCACGAGCGTGTTCGCTGGGTTTTCAGGATCTGCAACGACGGCAACGCCACCCGAAAACGCGTTCCCCGGCGCATGATAGACGTCACTGACGCGCATTGTCCGCGCGTTCACGACGACGAGGGCATCCCCGGCCACGAGATCGGACTTCGCTGCCAGTGGCTGCGGGGCAGGCGGTAACGTGGTTCCGTCGTTTGCGACGACGGCCCATTGCTCGTTCGGAGAAAGCGCAACGCCTTGAGGGTTCGTCCCGACGAAGATGGCCTCTCCGACCGGCGCGGCGATTCGTCCGTCAGGGAGCACGGCTGCGGTTGGCCGCTGCGCGGAAGCGCCCGCCGGACGCCTTCCTGCCGGTGCGCTATAGATCGTGAGCGGAAGCCGGCGTGGCGCCGCACCGGAAAAAACGGCGACCGCCGCCGCCCCCGCTACGAGAGCGCGGAGTCCAGGAAAACGCAGAGTCATTTATTTTTTGTCGAGACGGTAGCCGATTCCACGTACGCTCGACAGCTCGAGCGGAGCATCGACTTCCGATATCTTCTTTCGTAGTGCGGCAACGTGCACGTCTACCACTCTCGTGGGCACGCCGGATGTATCGTTCCAGACGTGTTCGAGAATTTGGGCGCGCGTGAGAAGTCTTCCCTCCGCTTCGGCAAGAAACCACAAGAGTCTGAACTCGAGCGCCGTCAGCGCGACGCTCTTTCCGTCGCGGACGAGCGTATGGAAGTTCCTATCCAGACGCGTGTCGCCGAACTCGAGCTGCGCCTCTCCTTCTTTGCGATTGAGCAAGCGCTCGCGGCGTCGTAAAAACGATGCGACGCGCGCAACGAGCTCGTTTCCGGAGAATGGCTTCGTAACGTAGTCATCCGCACCGAGGCCCAAGCCAAGAAGCACGTCTTGCTCGCGCGAGTGACCGCTCACCATGAGCACGAACGCGTTATTGGAGTTAGAGAGCGACGTGCAGACGTCGAGCCCCGAGATATCGGGAAGCCCGACGTCGAGGATTACGACGTCTGGACGGAACGACTCGGCGAGATCCAGCCCCTCTGCGCCAGTGGCGGCATGGCGAACGTCGTAGCCGGCGCGCTCCAAAACCAATCGCTCGAGACGTGCGACATCCTCGTCATCCTCAATGACTAGAATCCGTGGTGCTGCCATCTGCCGCGGAGATGTTCAGCGCACGGCGGGCGACGCCTTCCTCGACTGCCGCCTGCGCGACCCCACGAGCGACGGCGTCGACGACGCGGTGGTCGAATACGCTCGGAATAACGTACTCCGCGCTGCGCTCGTCGTCGCCGACGATGGAAGCGATTGCGGCCGCTGCGGCGAGCTTCATCCGGTCTGTGATCCGCTCCGCGCGGACGTCCAAGGCGCCGCGAAAAATGCCTGGGAAGGAGAGCAAGTTGTTCACCTGATTTGGAAAATCCGACCTGCCGGTTGCGATGACCGCTGCCACCGGAGCGGCAACGTCGGGCATGATTTCAGGTGTCGGATTCGCCATCGCAAAGACGATCGGGTCTTTCGCCATTGCAGCGATATCCTCGGCGTTGAGAATTCCCGGCGCGGAGACGCCGATGAAGACGTCCGCGCCGCGCAGCACCGACGCGAGCGTGCCGCTGCGGTTCTCTTTGTTCGTATGCTCCGCAAGCCATCGCCAATGTGGATCGTCGTAGCGTTCGCTGCGATTGAGCGCGCCGTGGCGATCGACCGCGATAACGTCGCGAACGTTCGCCCCGAGAAGCATTTTGATCGTCGCCGTTCCCGCGGCTCCGCTTCCCGCGACGACGACGCGCAGATCCTCGATGCGCTTGCCGACGACCTTGGCCGCGTTGATGAGCGCTGCGAGAATGACGACGGCGGTGCCGTGCTGATCGTCGTGCATCACCGGAATGTCGAGCGCTTCGATGAGGCGGCGTTCGATCTCAAAGCAGCGCGGCGCGGAGATGTCCTCTAAGTTGATGCCTCCGAAGACGGGCGCGATGTGACGAACGGTTTCGACGATCTCGTCGACGTCCGTCGTGTCGAGACAGATCGGAAATGCGTCGATGGCCGCGAACTGCTTGAAGAGAATCGCCTTCCCTTCCATGACCGGAAGCGCACCGAGAGGACCGATGTTTCCGAGACCGAGAACGGCCGTGCCGTCGGTGACGACGGCAACCGTGTTGCGTTTCATCGAGAGCGCGAAGGCCTTCGAGGGGTCGGCGGCGATCGCCATCGAAACGCGCGCGACGCCCGGCGTGTATACCGTCGACAAGTCTTGTCGCGTCTTCACCGGAATCTTCGGCTCGATGGCGATCTTGCCGCCGAGATGCGCGAGAAACGTCGAGTCGGAGACGCTCACGATCTTTGCGTCGGCGAGCTCCTCGACGGCGCGCCGTACCTCCGCGGCGACGACGTCGG
>JASHPC010000189.1 GCA_030038335.1 Vulcanimicrobiota bacterium | reverse complement strand
TCACTACCTCACGTTCCAAACGGGTTACGCAACGCCCGACCATCGTTGGTCGTACTACGTCGGCTTTGACGGCGTCAACTCACAGAACGAATACGCTAACGGGCAATACACGTTCCCTGGCGTCTTGGAGTGGAGTGCCGACGGCCCCGGCCCCGTCATGGAACGCGACCTAATTGGAAACTTCTTCTACCACCCCGACCCGAACGACACGATTCAGTTTTTTGTTACGAACAGTGATGCGGATTTCGATTACAACTATTTGATCGATAAAGGCCCGGGCCAGCCTCCAGCGCTGCAGTTCGAGCCATGTCCGGGCGCTGCTGCCGACCCGTTTACGTGGTCTAACGCGGCTGGAGGAACGGCTCCGAACGGGCAAGCCTGCCCTATCGGCCTCTACTGGGCTGCTCTGGCGAACGGTTCCGGCAACAACTGGTACCACTACGGCGGTCTCGGAAAGATCCAATGGACGCACAACCTCGACGATCACTCGTTCTTCACGCTGAAACTCGACGAAAACTACAACGAATACATCTTCGATCAGCCGATCGGCGAGGGGAACATTCCGGCGTTCGAAAACGTCACGGGAACGAACGGTTGGAACTGGGCGTGGTGGTTAGGCGTTCCCGGCACCTGCCCGACGTATCCATACGCTGCCGGCAGCCCGGTGCAAGTCTCCGGCGACGGCTACGACATCTGCGCCTTCGATGACGGCACGCAAAACTTCTGGGGCGACCGGCGCTCCGAGATTTATCAAGGCGCCTTAGACTATCAAAACGTCATCAACGAGCACGTTACGATAAAAGCAGGTGTCAGCAATCAGCAGAACTTCAACACCTTCAACTATTACGCAACGAACGCATACACGATCTTGCCGAGCGGTGCGCTACAATGGCCGCAAATCTATCAGGACTCGAGCTATCCGACGAGCTCTCCGCACGTTTATGCCGAAGCGCAGCTTCACTTCGGAAAGCTCATGCTCGACCCCGGGCTGCTCTATGCCGCCGAACACTACGGCTTCCCAGGTGGCGGCGCGACCGTCTCGATCTGGAATCCGACTTTCAACGGGACGTACGAGTTCGATACGCGCAACGTACTGCGCTTCTCGTTCGGAACGACGTCGAGCTTCATCGGATCGGCGTTCGTCTACGCGACGCCGGACAGCCTCCTCTCGGAGTTTGGAGACATCCCGAATCCAAATGCTCCGGGTACGTCGTTCAAACCTCAGTTGAATCATAGCTGGGACGTGATGTGGGAGCATCAGTTCGACGCTGAGGATTCATTGCGCGTTGGACCGTACTTCAATAAGGCGACGAACTACTACGCGCAGTACTATCCGATCATCGGCTACGTCAATAGCGTCCCCCAGTTCAGCACGCATCCGCAGTACACGAATAACCAAGAGCACCAAGCGTTTGGGTTTGAGTTCGGCTTCAATCGAGTCGACCATCACCCGATTGGGCTCTCGGCGTTCCTCACGGCAACCTACAACAACTACTGGGGTACGACGGGCGAGCTTTCGGGCTCGTACATCAACTATCCGGAACCCGCGAGCCTCGTCGCTGCGGGCGTCTTGCTTCGCGACGAAGACAACCCGCTCTGGTCAACGAGCCTCCTCTTTGACTTCCACGACCACGGTTTCCATCTCGATCCTTGGGTCGTCTATCAGGGAGACTACTTCTTCAACACCGGCATCACCGGTGGGTGCCCGTCATGCGCGCCCCCGACGAACTACTACATCTCCGAACCCGAACAAATCGCGAGCGGCTTCTGGAACGTCAACATTCAGGCGTACCAGAACTTCGGACCGCACAACAACTTCTTTGTCGGCGGCGTCATCACGAACCTGACGAACAACTACGACAACGCGAACATCATTCCGTGCACGAGCACGTTTGGCACAGGCTGCTTCCCGTATTTCAGCGGCCCACAGTCGGGAGTCGTGGATAAGGCGGGTTCGCTCATCTATCAAAACTTCACACAGGATCCCAGGACGTACGAGGTCTACGCGGGCGTGAGACTCGGAAATACGCGTGACGTTCCGTAACACGCTCGTCGTCGCGCTTGTGGCCGGCACGCTCGTGTCGGCCTCGAGCGCGGCTCGGGCCAACGTCGTCGAGCTGCAGCCAGCATCGAATATTCCAGCAGGGTGCAGCGCGACGCCCGTCTACGGCAGTGATACCGGGCCCGCATTGCCGTGGATCGACGCACAGCCGGTGCTCGTATCGCACATCCGTTTGACGATGACGCATAAGATCGGCCCGCACGGGACGTACGTGCCGCTGGCTGCGCGTGGCGAAGACGTTCTGATTCGAGGGCCGTCTCACAGCGTTACGATCGACGGCCGGCGCGTGAATGGTCCGCCAGCGCACTTTTCGGCGCTGCTCTTAACCGGGGCGTATCAACGATTGAACGTTCCTACGCCAGGGTGTTGGGAGCTGCAGCTGACGGCGGGAAGCTCTACCGGTTCGATCACGGTCTGGGTGCGTCCCGAACCCTAGCTACTAGGAATCGAGCACCTTCGCTTGTCCACGCGGTGCGTCACTCTCGACGTGCCGCGCTCGTCCGGTATAGAGTGCGATCACCTGAGCGGCGACGAGCCACGCGAGCGTATTGAACGCCTCTCCGACGACGGGGCCAAGCAGCGGGATGTCGCCAAGCCGTCCGCCGATGACGTAACGCAGCGACTCCGCCTCCTGCGCCTCGAGCATCGGACGGCTAACGACTTGACGCGATACGTCGTCGATGATGCCGATCGCGGCGCACGACGCGTCGAGCATGGCCGCGCTACCGTGGCGAAACTCACCCGCAGAGAACCCCTCAGCGTGAACGTAACTCGCCTCTTTGAGCTTCAATGCGAACTCGTGCGCGATCGGCAAACCATACCCCGTTGCAACGATGACAATGCTACGCCGCCGGGCGATGCGCTCCGAAGCCGCGCGCACCGCATCGACCCCCGAGCTGTCCAGCCACGCGCGCACGTTCTCGGCCGTTTCTTTCAAGCTCTCGGCATTACGTGCGTGGCGTTCGCCGAGTAGGCCCGCGGCCCAGAGAAGAATTGCAGCTGTTGCCGTGACGCTCTTGCTTGCAGGCACCGCAACCTCGCTGCCGGCGCCGACGTCGACGAGTACCGTTGCGCGGTCTGCGAGCGGCGAATCCGGCGTGTTCGTAAGCGCGATGAGTTTCTCGGGCCGCAAGAAGTCGAGCGCTGCGAGGAGATCTTCGGACTGCCCGCTCTGCGAAACCGCGATAACTGCGCAGTCGCGATACGCGACGTAATCGAGGGGCGCTTCCGTCGCCGCGAGCGCGTGCGCGCGAATCCCGCGCCGCCGAAGCGCGAGCGCGCCGAGCTGCGCCATGAAGAGCGAGCTGCCGCTTCCGACCAGAACGACGTCGTTGCCGCGAATCGCCATTGCGAGGTCAGCGGCCTTCGTGGACTCGGCAATCGCTCGCCACACGTCCGGCTGCTGGCGTATCTCCGCTTCGAATCGTACTCCGAGCACGTTGCTATGCTACCGCAAATGCTTTTCGAAGAATGCTGCTGCCGCCTCGTCGCTGCGAAGCCACGACGCGTAGCGAAGAAACGAGTGCGCTTCGTCGGGCAGCACGAGCAGTTGGAACGGAACGCGATGCTCCTCTAGTCGCGGCACGAGGTCGACGAGCTGGTGAAATGAAACTTCTGGGTCGCTGTCGCCTTGAACGAGCAACACTGGTGAGCGCCACGTGGACACCGACGCGATCGGCGAAGAGCTCCATGCCAGGCGAAGCCATGGCTTCATGTCGACGTCGAGGGCGCCTTCACCATATGCGTGAAAATACTCCATGGCGTCGTGCATCAGGTCGTGAACGCCGCTGTAATCCACGCCCACTTTGAAGACGTTCGAGTTTCGAGCGAGGGCGAGCGCGGTGAGATATCCTCCCCATGAGCCGCCCCAAATGCCGATGCGCGAGGGATTGACGAAGCGTTGGCGCTGTAGCCAGCGCGCGCCCGCAAGCACGTCTTGATATTCCGCCGCCCCGGTCCATCCAGTCCGCAACGCATAGTGAAAGTCGTGTCCGTAATCAACGCCGGAACGGTAGTTGACCGACAGGACCGCGAATCCGCGACTTGCCAGATATTCGTTCACCGCGTAGGAGTTGTCGTAATAGCCTATTGGATTCCAGGTGAGGAGCATCTGTCGCATCGGGCCGCCGTGGACGAACACGACGGCGGGTGCACGAACGAGGCCAGGGAGCCTGAAGAGCTGCGCGTGAATCAGGAGACCGTCCGGTGCGCGATACTGCACCTCCGTGGGCGTCACGAGCGCACTACTCGGAAAGTCTCGTGGCAGAAGGTCACCGTCCACGATTCGCGTGTACCGCGCATCCGCGTCCGTGAGAGCGATGAGTGGCGGCGTGCGTCCTGTGGCCGTGACGTATGCGAGCTTCCCGTCGGCCAGGACCGTCGGCCACCATTGCGATCCGGTGCCGCTCGTCAGCGTGGAAACGCGTCTTGTCGAAATGTCGACGCGATAGAGATGCCAGCGATCCACGTCATCGCGCAGCGAACCGACGTTTGCGCTGTAGATGACCGACGAGGCGTCCTGTGCCACCGCAAAACCTGTTACCGCATACGAACCCGTCGTAAGGCGCGTCGCCGCTCCGCCTTCCGCCGAAACGTCATACAGGTGCGGCCAGTTGTCTTGCTCGCAGACGAAGATGAGCCGCGACGTGCCTGCCCACGTGAGATCGACGTCACCGCCTTCCGTCGGAAACGAGGCGCGTGCCGTGCGGGGGCTGCGCCAAACTACGCGTCCCGCTCCGGTCAGCGGATCCGCATTCCAGATCGACCACGGGACGATCGCTTCGCGGAGCGGGGAGGGAGCTCTACCGCCGCTTCCCGGCATACGAATGAAGGCCAAGTGCGTGCCGTCCGGTGACCATCGCGGCTCGACGTCGTTGAATGCCGATGGCACGGCGAAGATGAGGTGCTTCAGTCCATCGCGATAGATCCCAATGAACGAGTGATCCACGCGTGACGAAACAAACGCTAGCGCGTGTCCGTCCGGAGACCATTGTAGATCGGAGTCCACGCCCGCGTCGTAAAAGAGAGGACGAGCGAGCATGCTTCCGTTGATCGGAACGCTCCAAACCTCTCCGTCGTGCTCGAAAGCGACGCGTGTCCCGGACGGAGAGATCGCCGGAGACGTGCCGTCGCCAAGCAAAGACTGCTGACCCGTAGCGAGGTCGATCGACCAGATCGCGGGATGCGGCTGGGCCACGTTGGCCGTCGGATCTTCGGGGTTCCCTTGGACGTAAACGACGTATGCGCCATCGGGCGAAAGACGAACCGACGAAATAGCTTGACCTTCGTCGTCCGGAAAGAGCACCACGTTGCGAGGCAGGAAATCCGGCGCGGTCGCGACCCAGATGCTTCGGCGTCCCTGCTGATCGATCGCAAAGGCGATCGATCGCCCGTCGAGGCTGGCCGTCAGTGTCGTAGGAAGAGGATACGACAGTGCTTGCGACATCGAAAACGTCGCGGACGCCCGCGGTGCGAGCGCGAGACAGAGAAGAGCCGCGACGAGAGGCCTCACGCAGGCATGATAGCATGGTGCGCTCAAAATCTCACTAGGTCATGAGCGTGCGCCGGTCCTTCGCGTAATGTACGTACCGAGCGCGTTCCGCGTTACGGACGGAGAGCTAATTCGCGCGTTTGCCCAGGAGCACGCCTTCGCAACGCTGGTTTCGACTGCAGACGACGCGCCGTGTGCGACGCATCTTCCGTTCCTCGTCGACGGTGACGCTACGAGCATGACGCTGCGAGCGCACATGGCTCGAGCGAACGGACAATGGCGCCATCTCACCGAGCGGGAGTCGCTGGTCATCTTCCTCGGCCCGCATGCGTACGTTTCGCCACGTTGGTACGAAACGCGAGACAAC
>JASHPC010000188.1 GCA_030038335.1 Vulcanimicrobiota bacterium | reverse complement strand
GTGCGCCAGGCGCTCGCACTCTGCTACGGATTTGTCATCCTCGCAGCGATCGTACTGGCCGTGCAATGGATTTTCCGCCGGCGCGTCGCATGAGGAAGCCTCGATGATCGAGCGCATCGTCTCTCCTTCCTCACCCTTTCAGAAGCGCTTTTTTTTCATCGCTCGGCGTTTCGTTGCCGGAGAGACGATCGATGCGGCGATCGCTGCGGTTCGCCGCCTCAACGACGAAGGAATGACGGCGTCGCTCGATTTCCTCGGCGAAGACGTTCTCGATCGCGAAACCGCGGTTAAGACGACGCAGACGTACGTCGCGATGCTCGATGCGATCGGTGCGGCACGCATTCGAAGCAACGTGTCGGTAAAACTGACCGCGATCGGCGTCCTCATCGACGCCGATTTCGCGCTCGACAATCTCGTGCGCATCCTCGATCGCGCGAGCGCGAACGACGATCCTTTCGTCCGCATCGATATGGAAGGCAGCGCACTGACCGAGCGCACCATCGCGCTTTTCGAGCGTGCGTTCGCACAGAGAAAGAACGTCGGCATCGTCTTGCAGGCCTATCTACGGCGCACTCCCGGCGACGTCGAGCGTGCGATCGAGCTCGGCGCGCGCGTGCGCCTCTGCAAAGGAGCCTACAAGGAGTCGCCCGAGATTGCGTACGCTTCGATGGACGTGATCAGATCGCAGTACGCGCGTCTCGCCGAGGCACTCCTCGTACGCGGACACTATCCCGGCATCGCAACGCACGACCGGCGACTCATCGCCACCGTCAAGGAAATCGTCCGCCGCGACGCAGTCGCAAACGATCGTTTCGAGTTTCAGATGCTTTACGGATGCCGGCCGCAGCTGCAGCGCCGGCTGGTCGCCGAAGGATATCGGATGCGCGTCTACGTCCCGTTTGGAACGCATTGGGCCGGCTATTTTTACCGGCGCGTCGCGGAGCGCCGCGAGAACGCGCTCTTCGCGCTCTCATCCATCTTCGGGCGGTAAATGCGCGCGGTCGTCCAACGCGTCACGCGCGCAAGCGTTACGATCTCTGGGCGCATCGCCGGCGAAATCGGCGCCGGCCTCGCAGTCTTACTGGGCGTCGGCAACAGCGACGAGGAGCGCGACGCGGCGTGGATGGCCGAGAAGGTCGTCAACCTTCGCATCTTTCGAGACGATGAAGGAAAGATGAATCGCTCCGCGATCGAGATCGGCGGCGCAGTGCTGCTCGTCTCACAGTTCACGCTCTTTGGCGATGCGCGACGCGGCCGGCGGCCTTCGTTCATCGAAGCCGCGAAAGAACCGCTCGCGAGCGACCTCTACCGTCTTACGGGAGAGACGATGGAGCGCCTCGGCGTTCGCGTCGCATACGGTGAGTTCGGTGCCGACATGGACGTCGAGCTCGTCAACGCGGGACCCGTTACGATCGTTCTCGACTCGCGGGCCTAAGCGCTAACGCGTCTCGACGTTGATGTCGCCGGAGCTCGTGTCGACGCGAACGAGTACCGGGCCGTGCATTTGCGTTCCGTTGTGCACGTCGCCCCTGTCGGTTGACGTGACGAGATGTCCGCGAAAGTCGGATGGTACGCGCAGAAAGACGTCGCCGGACGAAGTATCGACGGCGATGCCCCTTCCACGCCACCCCTCCGCAACGTCTGCTCTGACGTCGCCCGAGCTCGTGCGCACGCGCAGATCGCTTGACGCGCGCGCGAGCCGCACGTCGCCGCTCGACGTCTGAACCGAAACTGCGCCGTTCGTCCCGGAGATCGAGACGTCACCGCTCGTCGTCGTCACGTTGAGAGGAAGACGCCGCGGCACTGCAACCTCGAGCCGCATGTCGCAAAATCCCATGCACCAGCCGTGCGCCGGCCATGACACGGCGAGCTGCGAGCCTCGCTTCACGACCGTAACGGAGCGCGAGGACACGCCGCCGTTCCATCCTCCGGTCAAGTAGGCGCGAACCGTGATAGTGTTCGCATCGATCCCCTCGACCGTGACGTCCGGAGAGCGCGTGACGACGGACACCGAGGAGATCCCCGCCGCGGAGACCTGTCGGCTTGCCTGCGTCTGAAACTCGGCCGAGCTCGCGCTGCACCCGCAGACGGCGAGCGGGGCAATCGCCGCGAGCAACGTCAGTACACGCTTCATCTCGATTCTTACCTCCGTGTTGCGCTTTTGTTTCGCTTCAGAGCATCTCACCGGCGACCTCCTCGACGCGCAACACGCGATCCGACTCCGTGAGGCGACCCAGCACGTCGAAGCCGCTCGTGACCTCGCCGAAGACCGTGAAGTCGCGATCGAGGTGCAGCTGCGGCGAGAGCGTGATGTAGTACTGCGCGCCGGCAGAGTCGCGTATCGCGTGCGCGTCCTTGCCATTCGTGTAGTTCAGCCCCATCGAGATGACGTAGGAGTTCTGGACGATGGGGTTCTCTTCGTTGTCGATTGAGTAGCCGGCATCGCCGTTGCCGTTGTCGTGCGGATCACCCGTTTGGACGACGAAGTCGGGGACGATTCGGAACCAGCGGTTGTTATCGTAGTAGCCGCGATTGGCGAGCGAGAGAAAGTTCTCTACCGTGAACGGCGCCCACTCGGGAAAGAGGGCGACGTAAACGTTCCCCTGCGTCGTTACGATGCGCACGCGAGGATGCAGCCC
>JASHPC010000187.1 GCA_030038335.1 Vulcanimicrobiota bacterium | reverse complement strand
TACCGTGCGCGCGCCCGCATATTCGACGACGACGACGATCGTCACGGTCGTCAAAGATCAGGGCGTGTCGATCGGATACGCACGTCTCGTTCCAATCGCAATGCCTGCCGGCATGACGACGCTTCCACCGCCCCCGGAACCGTCGACCGAGCCTCGTCCTCTCCCGACGCCGATACCCAGCGAAACGCCTTTACCGTAGAGACTTCGCGATCGCGGTGCGCAACGCGTCAAGGCCGGCGCCGGTCCTCGCACTGACAGAGATGGCCCCGGGTACGTTCGCAGCGTTCGTCACTTTGTCTATCTTGTTGAAAACGTCTATGCGCCGCTTCTTGTCCAGCCCGAGGTCGCGCACGAGCGCGACGACGGCGTGCTCCTGACGTTCTCGATCTGAAGTCGACGCGTCCGTGACGTGTACGAGCACGTCGGCGTCTTGCAGCTCTTCGAGCGTCGCTCGGAACGCTGCGACGAGATCTTTCGGGAGATCGGTGATGAAGCCGACCGTGTCCACCATTCGAACGTACTGCCGCTCCCGCAGAAAGACGCGACGAACGGTTGGATCGAGCGTCGCGAACGGTTGGTCGGCAACGAAGGCGTCGGAGCGCGCAAGCGCATTGAGCAGCGAGGATTTTCCGACGTTCGTGTACCCGACGAGCGCGACGAGCGGTTCGTCGCGACGTGCCTGGCGGCGCGTCGCTCGCTGCTTGCGCACTCGCTCGAGCTGATCTCGCAGAACGGAGATGCGCTGCTGGATGCGTCGTCGATCCACTTCGAGCTTCGTCTCGCCCGGACCGCGCGTTCCAATGCCTCCTCCGAGACGCGACAGATCGGCGCCGACGCCAATGAGATTCGACTGACGATAGCGCAGTTGCGCGAGCTCGACTTGCAGCTTGCCTTCGCGACTGCGCGCATGTCGCGCAAAGACGTCGAGAATCACCATCGTACGGTCGACGATGGGAACGGGAACGATGCGCTCGAGGTTCTTTCGCTGACGCGGACGCAGATCGTTGAGGACGAGCACGAGGTTTGCGCCATATTCGTGCAGCATCTCTGCGATCGCGTGCGCCTTACCGCTTCCTACGAGCGTCGCCGGGTCGACGGCGTCGCGGCGCTGGATCACGCGTCCCACAATCGACGCTCCGGTCGCGAGCACGAGCGACTCGAACTCGTCCAGCTCGGGATCGAGCGGCCGCCGCTCGTCGCCAAGGTCGACGGCGATCACGATGCCGCGCTGCCCGGCGGACGTTACCTGCATTACGGCGTATTCTTGGCCGAATATGATGCTTCGCCTCGTCTCGCTCGCAATCGTCGCGATTGCGGCTATGTTCGGGGCACTCCTCGTCGGTGGAACGCCGATTTCAGCGCACGCTATCGCATCGGCGCTCTTGCATCCGCGTGAGTCGAGCGATATCGCCATCATCGTTTGGCAGTTGCGCTTGCCTCGAGTCTGCGACGTCGCGTTCGTCGGCGCCGTGCTCGCGGTATCGGGCGCACTGCTCCAAGGGTTGCTGCGCAATCCGCTCGTCGATCCATATCTTACGGGCGTCAGCGCGGGCGCGGCGGCAGCGATCGCCATCGCACTGCTCTGCGGCGTCGCCGCGGTCGCAACGCCGGCGATCGGTTTTGGCGCAGGACTCGCAACCGCGGTGCTCGTCGCCGCGCTCGCCAGGCGTGGCGGCGGCCTTGACCCGCAGCGCCTCATCCTTGCGGGCGTCTCGCTCTCCGCGTTCTTCTCGGCAATCGTCGCGCTCGCAATCGTCAGCGCGCAATCGAGCAACTACGCGAGCGCGATCATTGCATGGCTTGCCGGGTCGCCCGCCGGCCGTACCTGGCACGACGTTGCGCTCTGCGTTCCGTACGCAGTGCTCGCAGCCGCGCTCGTCGTTCCTGCGGTGCCCGCGCTCAACGCTCTGCGCATCGGCGAAGCGCAAGCCCGCAGCGTCGGCGTAAACGTCGAACGCGTGCAATGGCTCGTGCTCGCGTCGGCAGCGCTTTTTGCCGCGTGCAGCGTCGAACTTGCCGGCATGATCGGCTTCGTCGGCCTTATCGTCCCCCACGCTGGGCGGCGCATCGTGGGCAGTGACACGCGCCTTCTTCTTCCTGCCTCGGCGCTCATTGGAATAACGCTCTGCGTCATCGCCGATGCCGTCTGCCGCACCGTTGCAGCTCCCGCGGAAATTCCGCTCGGCATTCTCCTCGCGTTCATCGGCGTTCCCGTATTCCTTTGGCTCTTTCTTCGCGGGAGGTACGCGCGATGATCGCAGTACGTGGCGTCTCGCTATGCGCCGGCGATCACCGCGTTCTCGAAGAGGTGAGCCTTTCGGTCGAGACGGGAACCGTGCTCGCGGTCGTCGGTCCCAACGGCGTTGGAAAGACGACGCTGCTGCGCGCGGTTGCGGGACTCCACTCGTTGGAGTCGGGATCGATAGCGATCGACGGCGTAGACGTCGCATCGTTGCCGCCGCGCGCGCGCGCACGACGCATCGCGTTCCTCGGCGCGGACGATACGCCGGTCGAGAGTCTCAGCGTTCGCGACGTCGTTGGAACCGCGCGCTACACGCACCATCGATGGTGGGAATGGCGCGAGACGAGCGCGGATGCATCGGCAATCGCGACGGCGCTCGCAGAGGTCGGCATCGGAACGCTGGCACAGCGTGAGTTCTCGACGCTTTCGAGCGGTGAGCGTCGCAACGCATGGATCGCTTTCGCGCTCGCGCAAGAGACGCCGGCGCTTCTTCTCGACGAGCCGACGACGCATCTCGACCTGCACGTCGCGCAGCGCATGCTCGCGCTGCTCCGAGCACTCGCCCGTGCAGGCAGAACCGTCGTCTGCGCGCTGCACGATCTCAACGAGGCCGCCGCGTATGCCGATACCGTCGCACTTTTTGGATCAGGGCGGCTTAGGTCTTTCGGCCCGCCCGACGTAGTTCTCTCGAGCCCAATCGTCGACGAAGTCTACGAATGCCCCGTCGAACGAGTGCGTCTGCGGGACGGAAGCCTGCGCGTCTATCCATCTGGAGAACGTACCGCGCTCGAACGTTAACCGCGTGGACAGCGGTGCGTGGCGAGGAGCGCTGAACGTCGGCTCTTCATGAGAAAGACTCCACTCAGTGCTAAGGAAGCCGTCGCGTTCATCAGGGAATGCGGCGCAAAGATGGTCGACTTGAAGTTTACCGACGTTCCCGGCCAATGGCAGCACACGACGATACCGGCCGATCACGTGGACGAAGGAACCATTGCCGACGGCATCGGTTTCGACGGATCGTCGATTCGTGGTTTTCAGAGCATCCACGAGTCCGACATGGTGCTCAAGCCGGATTGCTCCACTGCGATGCGCGATCCGTTCCGCACGGTTCCTACGGTTTCGTTCGTCTGCGACGTGTTCGACCCGGTCGAACAGGACGGTTGCGCAAGAGACCCGCGTGGAATCGCGCGAAAAGCCGAAGCGTATCTTCGCGACTCCGGCATCGCAACGACGGCATTCTTCGGACCGGAGGCGGAGTTTCATTATTTCGATCGCGTTTCGTACGAGAACACGAGCAGCCGTTCGTTTTACGAAGTCGACACCAAAGAAGGCTCGTGGAACTCGGCTGTAGAGCCGACCGGATACACGTTGCGCCCGAAGGAAGGCTACTTCCCCGTGCCACCGCACGACACGCAGGCCGACGTGCGCGCCGAGACTGCGCTCGCCCTCGCGGATTGGGGCATGCCGGTCGAGGTGCTGCATCACGAAGTAGGCGCGAGCCAAGCCGAGATCAACTTCCGCCGCGACACGCTCTTGAAGACGGCAGACAACGTCATGGCGTTCAAGTACATCGTCAAGAACGTCGCGATGCGGCACGGCAAGACTGTCACGTTCATGCCGAAACCGGTCTTCGGCGACAACGGTTCGGGCATGCACGTACACCAGTCTCTGTGGAAAGACGACGCGCCGCTCTTCTACGACGCAGCGGGATACGCAGAGGCATCGCAATTGATGCTCTATTACATCGGCGGTTTGTTGACGCACATCGACTCGCTGCTCGCCTTCTGCGCGCCGACGACGAACTCGTACAAGCGTCTCGTGCCGCACTACGAAGCTCCCGTCAACGTTGCCTTCTCCGCGCGCAATCGCTCCGCTGCGATTCGCATCCCCGTCTTCCATCGCGGAAAGCCAGCGACGAAACGGCTCGAGTTTCGTCCTCCCGATCCGACCGCGAACCCCTACCTCGCCTTCTCTGCGCTTCTCTGCGCTGGCATCGACGGCATCAAGCGTAAGATCGACCCGACCGCGGCCGGCTTCGGACCGATCGACGAGAACATCTACGAGTTGTCGGACGAGCGGGCGCGGACGGTTCGATCCGTTCCCGGTTCTCTGCGGCAGGCACTCGACGCGCTCGCGAACGACCACGAATATCTCGTGCAGGGCGGCGTTTTCAGCGAAGCCTTCATCAAAATGTGGATCGACTACAAGATGGAGCGCGAGCTACGGCCGGTCGAGATCCGGCCGCATCCGTACGAGTTCTACTTGTACTACGATTGCTAGCGCAGCGTCTGCGCATCGGAGCCAGCGACCCAGCCGGTTCTACCGTGCAACGGCCCGGAGAGAACGCGCACCTCGACTGCGTCGTCCACTCCAAGGCCGTACGGCGCTTGAACGAACGACTGTAGACAGAGCAGCACGATGGCCCGCGTGCCTCCGGCGACGAACAGCGCGCGCGGTAGCATCGCCCGCGCTTCGTCGAACGTCGCGTGATGGTACTCACGTAATCTAAAGCGCGAATCCCACAGGAAGACGCCTGGATCGTCGCCGGTGCCGTAAAGCACGACCCGTTGACCCGCGTGAAGCCGGCAACTGGCAAACGCGGGCAGCGCAACGAACATCGCGACGGCGAGCACAAGGGCGACATGCGCTGCGCTACGCATCGCACTGCCCTCCTTCGTATCGCACGACGAGCAGTGCGAGGTCGTCGCTCGGCCGGTTTCCGCTGCGCTTGCGAACGCGCGCTATGAGGTCGTCGGCGAGCGCCTGTGCCTTCTGCGGTCCCGACGCAATCCATTCCATCGCGCCCTCCTCGCCCAGGAGCACGCGGGAGCGCGTTCGCGCTTCGGTCAAGCCGTCGGTAGCGAGAACGATCGTATCGTCGGCACCGAGCGTTACGCTCCTCGACTCGTACGACGCGTCCATGACGCCGAGCAACGGTCCGGTCACGGAAAGTGCTTCTACTCGCCCGGAACGTCGCAAATACGCGGAGTCGTGCCCTGCGCTCGCGTACGTCAAAACCCCGCTCGTGCAGTTCAAGACACCGACGACCATCGTGATGAAGAGCGTCGGATCTTCGATCGTCTTGCGGAACGCGTCGTTGAACTCGCTGAGGATGGCGCTCGGATTGCGATGGCGCAACGCGATCGCGCGCACGGTGAAGCGGACGAACGCGGTAAGCACCGCGGCATCGACGCCTTTGCCGCTAACGTCCGCCACCATGACGAGCGACTCGGCATCAGAAAGCGGGAACGCGTCGTAGACGTCGCCGCCTACTCGCAAGCGGTTCGACGCCGAGAGATAGCTTGCGCCGACTTCGCAGTTCGGCAACGGCACGTACCGACTGCGGAACGCCTGCTGGAGCACGTCCGTAATCGTGCGCTCCTCCTGAAGCTGGCGCGTCCGGCGTGACCCGTACGCGTTGAAGAAGATCGCGAGCAGCCCGAAGATGAGCAGCCAGAACGCGCGAACGTAGGAGGTGCGATTGATCTGATCTTGCGTGCTGCGCGCCAGCTGCGCGCTCGTCTGTGCGATGGCGGTCTCCACGCCTTCTGCGGCTTGAGCCTCGTAGTCGATGAACGCCTTACTCTTCTTATCGAGCGTGACGATGCTCTTACCCGGATGCTCGAGCAACGGAGTCGCGATCTGATCGCGCCAGTCATTATGCACGACGTCGTATTGCCCGAGTAACTGCAGCGAATGCGTGAGTCGCTCGGTTGCAAGCGCAGCGCGGACTTGCGCTTCCTTGCGCGTCCACTGGCGTGCGGCGTCGGAGTACTGCTGAACGTAGAAAGGATCGCGCGTGAGCACGAACCCGCGAAGCGAGTTCTCCTCGTCGATCTGCAGCCGCAGCATCTCCTGGAGATTGAGTTGCGCGCCTTGCATGTCGGCTTCGCGATTGAACGTGTCGGCGATGCTCGCGCGCGTCTGAAACGCGCCTTGCACCGCGATCCCGAGAACGAAGAGAAGGAAGACCGTGAAGATGACGGTCCCGATCGCGCGCTCAGTCAACGGGGGCAAAGGTTTCAGAGTGCAGCCTCCGAACAGGGCGCCATGCAGTCGCGCCTGGATGCGAGCATCTTCAAGTCCTACGACGTCCGCGGCGTTTATCCGTCAGAGCTCAACGACGACGTCGCCTACAGCATCGGCCGGTGCTTCGTCCCGATGCTCGGCGCACGTAGCGTCGTCGTGGGACGTGACATGCGCCCTTCGGGTCAATCGCTTTTCGAAGCATTTGCCCGCGGCGCGACGGAGGCCGGGGCGAACGTCACCGACATCGGCCTCGTCTCCACCGACGCGCTGTACTTCGCAGTCGGAAAGTTCGGCTTCGACGGTGGTGTCATGATTACGGCGTCGCACAATCCGGCGCGTTACAACGGAATGAAGTTTACACGCGCGCTCGCCGAAGCGATGTCACTCGAGACCGGCCTCGCTGAGATTCGCGATCGCATCGCTTCGGGATCGCTGCCGCCGGCTGCGCCGACGCCTGGGACGGTCGTGCAGCGCGACGTCCTCGACGCGTTCGCCGAACACGCCCTTTCCTTCGTCAACCGCTCGATCATCAAGCCGTTCAAGATCGCCATCGACGCGGGTAACGGAATGGCAGGAAAGACCGTTCCGTACGTCTTCAAGTATCTGCCGTGCGAAGTGGTGCCGTTGTACTTCGAGCTCGATGGCAACTTCCCGAACCATCCCGCGAGCCCGATCGAACCCGAGAACGTCGCCGATCTGCAGGCGGCCGTCAAGCGCCATGGATGCGATCTAGGAGCCGCATTCGACGGTGACGCAGATCGCATGTTCATCATCGACGACAAGGCACAGATCGTCGATGGCAGCACGGTTACGGCGCTCGTCGCGCTCAACACCCTCAAGCGTTATCCAGGCGCGAAGATTCTCTACAACTTGATCTGCAGCCGAAGCGTTCCCGAGCTCATCGCACATGCCGGCGGAATACCGATCCGCTCGCAAGTCGGGCACTCTATCATCAAGAAGACGATGCGCGAACAGGATATCGTCTTTGGCGGCGAGCACAGCGGACACTTCTACTTCAAGGACAACTGGTACGCCGACTCGGG
>JASHPC010000186.1 GCA_030038335.1 Vulcanimicrobiota bacterium | reverse complement strand
AGAGATCGGAGTAGGCGAGCTCCTTTGCGGCGACTAGCATGTGCCAGTAGCGTCGATCGCGCGGTCCAAGCGATGCGAGCGATTGTCCCGGAAAGACGCGGGGCATGCACGTCTGGAGAATATTCAGCGCTTCGTTTGCGGCAAAGCCCTGCGACGGCGGCGGAAGCTCGAGAAGTGCGACGCCGTGGTAGGAGGTCTCGAGCGGTGTCTCCCAGCGGCCGCGATACGTTGCGAGGTCGCGTAGCGTCATCGTTCCGCCGAGTGCACGTGACTTTGCCACGATCGCGTGCGCGATCTCGCCACGATAGAAGACGGCGCTTCCGTATCGTTGTAAGAGGCGGAAGCTGTGCGCGAGCTGCGGATTGCGAAATATCTCACCTGTTTTCGGTGGACGGCCATCGACGTACCACGTGCGCACGGAATCGGGATCGAGCTTCGTGCAACAGCGGCGCAGCGGAAGCGCGTTCGGCAAGCGCCAGTCGTGTGCAATGCGTTCGGAGACGGGATAGCCGCTTTGCGCGTACTCGATTGCGGGTTGCAGAACGCGGTTAAAGCGCATGGTGCCGAATCGGCGCAGCGCACTCTCCCAACCCCAAACGCTGCCGGGCACGATGACGTCGAGAACGCCGCCACTCGGCATGCCCGATCCAGGGCCCCAGTCTGTTGGATTCGCGTGATAGCCGAGCGCGTTCATACGCGCGATCGTCGCGCCCGTCGGCGCGCGTCCGGCAGCGTCGAGCACGTAATAGCGATGCTGTTTCGCGATATAGATGATAGCGAAGGCATCGCCGCCGACGCCGACCATCATTGGCTCGACCACGTTGAGCGTCGCGGCGGTCGCTACCGCAGCATCGATGGCGTTGCCGCCTTCCATGAGAATCCGCAAGCCCGCTTCGGCCGCAAGCGGCTGGCTGGTGACAACCATCCCGTTGCGCGCGAGCACTGGCGAACGGCTTTGCGGCAGCCAGCCCTCGGCACGGTCGCCGCGCACGGCGTCATTCGCGCTTGCGTCTAGAAGCGCAAGTAGGCAAAGGAGCGCGACAAGCCGCATCTAGCAAGGATTCTACGCACGTCTCTGCGCGGCTGCAGGCGGAATGCTCGGCCGAGGCCAAGGCTTCGCACGCGGCGCCATCGTCTATCGGTTAGGACATCGCCCTTTCAAGGCGGAAAGACGGGTTCGATTCCCGTTGGCGCTACCACGGTTCGCCGGCCCCGGATGCGCCCCTGGTCGCCTTGACCATCTGGCTATATTAAGGCTATAATCTGGCCGGAATATGCGCTTCGAGATCGTGCTCGCTCCCGAAGCGGTCGAAGACGCAAGAAGGCTGAAGGCGATGAAAAGGGCGGAAGTCCTGGCAGCGATTGACACACACCTTCGGCACGAGCCGACCAAGGTGAGCCGGAGCCGCATAAAGCGCTTGCGAGAGCTTTCCCACCCTCAGTATCGCCTCCGAGTAGGAGACGTTCCGGTGTTCTACGATGTCGTAGGGTCAACCGTCGAGGTCTTGGCAATGGTGGACAAAGCGGATGCCTCAGCATGGTTGATCCGGGAGGGATTGGCGTGAAACAGGTTCCCCTTTCCGAAGTCAAAGACGATCTGTCACGGTTTCTTCGGGAGGCCGAGAGGCAAGACGTCGTAATCACCCGTCACGGCAAGCCCGCAGGCGTTCTTATCGGCTTCGCCTCGGAGGATGATTGGTTCGATTATCGGCTCGAGAATGATCCCAGATTTCTTCAGCGCGTCGAGCGAGCAAGAAAGAGCCTTCGAACAGGCCGCGGCGTTCGGCTCGAAGACGTCGAGCGGCGTGGACATCACTAATCCGTCTAACATTTTCTAACAGACCTGTCGGAAACGCCGGGTATTCGTCGGGACTAGAAGGGACGTAAAGAAGCCGAATCCCTCACAAAGTGAGCGTAGTTGGCAGCGGACGGGAACGGCCGGAACCCCGTGTGGTGAATTCGATTCCCGTTGGCGCTACCAGAACAACCCCGTTTCTGCGGGACCGATTAGGCCTTATGCGGCGTTGAGTCGCCGTTTCAACGGCTTTAGTCTTGCGATCGCTTTTGCGCTTGGGCCATTTACTGCGTCCCACAATTCGAGCTGATTCTGTAAGCGAAGCCAGAGCTCAGCACTCGTCTTCAGCACCCTTCCCAGCCGCAAAGCGGTATCAGGTGTAATGCCACGCCTGTCGTTGAGAATCTCGTTCAGTCGACGCCGCGTAATGCCCAAGGCATCGGCAAACTGCTGCTGAGTCACCGCGTTTTCTTCGATGATGTCGCGCAAGTGATCACCCGGGGTTAACGGCCGTCGTCTTGGAAGTTCTTCAAGTTGCATGTTCTAGTTGTCCTCGTCGTGAAATTCACCACACTGGATCCGCACCGCTCGACCGTGCTTCCACTGAAAGCGAACACGGTAGCCGCCCTCGATACGAAATTGATAAACGCTTCTTAAACGTCCGCGCAGCATTTTGAAGTCGCCTTTATGGGCCAAGTCGCTGGGCCGTACCGCCAGGATGACCCGCTCCAGAGCCATGCGAGCGTTCTTGTGTAAGCGGTACGGCACGACACGGCGCGTGGCCTTGGTGGCTTCTCCGTTCCAGATGAGCCACGCCTCCTCGCTCGCAAACCGCTCCCTCACCTCTTTCTTTTTATACCATGTAACGGTACCAGTGGCAAGAGCGTCATCGGGTATGGTATCCTGGGGTACGCCGTCGTGCCCACGCAAGGTGTTCGATTCCTGCT